>CAZFUU010000077.1:0-6958 GCA_964522565.1 uncultured bacterium
GCGCTTTGGGTCCCAACAGGATCGTCATGATAACGGATCGCCAAATCAGAAAAAATTGCCCGGCTTTCGTCATATTGTTTTTTCAATTTCATTGCCCAGCCCAAAAGAAACCGGATCCTTTTTTCCAGGCCGGTTCCGGGATTCTCCCTCGATGCGCGATGAAACGCATCAATGGCCCCGTTCAGGTCGTAAAGAGACAGGTTAAGAATCCCGAGTTTGAGCAGGCCTTCCGCCGCCGTCTGGTAATCCAGTCTTGATTTGCGTTGCAGTCGTCCCGCGACAGTGCCGTCCGTTTTTCGGCTGTCTGCCGCATCCGCGTTCCCAAATTCACCGAGGTCGCGGGTGATTGTTTGTCGCTGCGCGTCCATTTTCTCCAAAGCACGGACGCGCCGGATTAACAGGTCTGCGAGATCCCCTTCCGTCTTTCCGCGAAATTGCCGCGATAGATCGGTCAAAATCACTTCGGAATCCCTGTAAAACCCCAGCTTTGCCTGTAAAAAACCATAGCGCGCCCTGACCGTTCCTACCCCCTGATAATTCTCAAACCGGTATAAAAAATCGTAATATTTCCTGCTCGCGTTTTTAAAATCCCAATTTTCCTCAAGCGCCTGCGCCTGCTTCAGGAATTGAAGGCCAAATTCGCCCACCTGTCTTGGCGAAGCGGTGACATCCTTCTTCGCCGCATACGGCCAATTGAACGTATAAAAAAAATTGCGCATATCCATCATCGTAAATGACAGGACATCCAGAACTCTCAAAAATATATTTCTTCTGTTTTCCTTGTCTTTTTGAATTTGTTTCAAAAAGAACTCGACACCGCCCGCGCTTCCCTGCGGAGCATCCAAATGATTTAAAAGCATCCGCGCTCCTTCCATCTGAAGAAAACTCTCCGGATCAATACGCTCTTTCGACAATTCCTGAATGGAAGAATCCGACAGCACGGCCTCCAGCATTTCCCGTGATCCGGTTTTCCCGACATAGTCCCGGGTATAATTGACCGCGAAGCGAATTTCCTGAAGCGACAAATCGGATAAAATAATCGCGTAGACGGCTAAAAAAACCGTGACCATCAAAAAACCGAAAAAAGTGCCGCCAATCCAGCGAATGCCCGACATAAAATCTCCGATGAAAAAGCCATCGACTTTATCAAGTTTCTGCCGATAAATTAAGGAAACGACCGTTAATGTTATTGAGGTTATTCATGACTTCCGGCCACAAGCCCCGAAAAAATATTGAAAGCCGAATTTTTTCGTTAATCATTATACCATCGGCACTTCTGATGATCGCCTTTATGCTTATCCAGCTGACTTCAGAGACCAAAACCATCGCCTGGGAAAGCAAAACCCGGGCGCAGGTCGCCGCATTCGCCATTCAGGATAAAATCAGGCAATGGGATTGGGATCTTTCAGGCCAAACCGAAGATCTCGCGCGCTTGAAGCTCATCGCGACACATTTGACTCAAAACAATTTAGTCGACCGAATATCCGTTCTGGACACGGACGGAAAATTTCTTTTCCATCTGCCGGAAAATGCTGACGGCATGGAAGACGACGCCAGAGGGGTTCAGGAACTGTCGGTCGCCGTAGATATCGACAGGAGCTGGCTTTACAGCCATGCGGACCCCAAAACCCGGATTCTCAATCTCTATTTGCCTGTCCAAAAACAGGGCCGGATCGCCTATGCCGTCAAAACCAGTTTTTCGCTGGGAAAAATCAAAGACGCCTTCCACCGAATATATTTGTCTTTGCTTGTGACGGCCGTGACGCTCCTGATGATGGTAGGATTCCTGACCGCTTCCCTGACCAGGAAGATTGTGCATCCCCTGAAAAAACTCGGCCGCGCGACCAGCGAAATCATGAGCGGCAATTTTTCCGAACGTGTCCAGATGGACACAAACGATGAAATCGGAGATTTGGCAAATACATTCAACCTGATGACTGAAAAAATTTCGGAAATGAAATCCTTGGCTGAAAACGCCAATCCCCTGACTCATTTGCCCGGAAACATCGCAATCGAATCAGACGTCAATCAACGAATCAAAAACCGAACGAAATTTGCGGTTATTCACTGCGACCTTGATCATTTCAAGGCCTACAATGATTCATACGGCATTGAGAAAGGAGATCAGGCCATTAAATTAACGGCCGCGATATTGAAATCGGCTATCGAACAAGTCGGAAAACAGGGCGATTTCCTCGGGCATGAAGGAGGAGACGATTTCGTTCTGGTCACCCGCCCCGATCGCGCAAAAGCAATCGCGGACTTCATCACGACTCAATTTGATGACAAGATAAAAAATCTCTACAGCGAGGAAGACCGCTCAAGAGGTTATTTAATGGGGTATGACAGGCGCGCTTCGCGATCCGAAAACGGAGAAATTCCGCTGACCCCTCTGCCGTTCATTTCCATTTCGCTCGCCGGACTTTCCAATGAGAATGTTGATTTTGCGAGCTATGCCGAAATTACCAACCGCCTTGTGGACGTTAAACATGAGGCAAAAGCCGTCCGGGGAAGTATCTTTATTTACAGACGTTAACCTCAATTTCAATTGCCGGCGGGACAAGCGCCCGGCAAAGAAACGGGCGACCGGTCCTGCGGCTGGTCAATCGAAATCGTTTCAGGGCCTTGCGGCTCATCACATCCGTTTTCCCACATCACCTGAATCTGACCGGCACCCGTCACCTGAACGCCGCCCGGACACACCGAAGGATTGATTTTCGTACTGAGTTCCGGGTCACAGGTACCGGGTGTCATAATTTCCTGAAACTGTCCGGGACTGGGCAAACACGCGTTTTGAATGGTGCAATTCATCACCTGAACCGAAAAATCAACCAACTGCCCCGTACACTGATTAAAATTTGAACGTGTAGAATATGAGATTTCAACGCATCCACCCGCTGCCGTCACCCGATGTTCTGCCGTTTCGGTCTGTCTGGAAAAACCGCTGATTTCGCCAAATTCACAGGCAGAGCCGCATCGGCGATAAGAGACCTTGCATCCGTCCGTTCCGGGCACAAGCATCGTTCCCTCCTCACAAGTCCCGTCTTCAGAATCTGTTTCTTCCTCCGGTTCATCCGACTGTTCCGCCTCCGCTTCCGCCTCCATGTCCGCGTCCGGGCCGCGAACCGGCAAAACACGAGCTCTTGCATCTTTCATTTTTTGATCCGGTAAAACCGCCGGCCGGGTTTCCGGAAGCGGCATAAATCTGGGACTTAAAAGCCCAGGGCCCGCTTCCTCCTCCTGTGAATCCGTTGCATCAGAGCAATGACTCTCGGGACATTGAGCGGCTAAATAAAACGCCATTAATACCAAAGCGGCGCGTGTTATAAAAATATTCATCCTATGCTTCCCGTCATCCTATTTTCCGGTTTTCAGGCGAGGCCAAGCCGTTCAAAGGCATTTTCATCACCACCACGGCCAGTAAAAATAACACCAGCCATTCTATCGGCCCGTCGTAAAGCGGCGGACCGCCCCAAAGGATGTGATAATCATCGCCTCCCTTTTTCAATAAAAAAGCGCTTTGCAATTTAATCACAAAAACACTTGCGGCGTGAATGCCAATCGGCAAAAAAAGCGTGCGGGTGCGGATATACGCCACATTCAGCAGCAAACCAAAAACAAACAAGCCGAAAAATTGCGGAAAAAGCTCCAAAGGACGGCTGACAAATGGCTCCAGATGCCACACAATCATGCGAAAGCTGTCAGACAACGTAGGCGGATCTCCGATCTTGAGTTGACCCGCTTTCAAAAAATGCACCAGGGAATAAAACACGCAAGACACGAAAAGCGCCCAAGCCATTCCGGTTTTTTTTTCGAGCTCTTTAAAAATAAACCCTCTGAAAAAAAACTCCTCTAAAACGCCGATTAAAAACCCGCCGACAAGCCCCGAGAAAAACATATCCACAAACCGAATCCACTCAAACGTTCTTCCCGAACGCTCCCCCGCAAAGACCTCGATGACCGTCAAGCCGCAGACGGCCACAAATCCCATGGCATACCCCGTCATGAAAAGCCGCTTCCATGGATAGGAGAAATCAAAGCCGCGCTCGCACATCGATTTCCGGCTCACGCGCACAAACAGAACCGCCGAAACAATCGCGAGAATCATCACGACTCTGTGAAAGATCCTTTGAAATTTAAACATGGGCAGCAGCTGATAGACAAAAGGGCTCACCAAAGCGCTGATAACCAGAATAGACGCCAACACCAAAATAATTTTAAGAAATTTTTTCATCTCTCTCCTTTTTTTGCCGTCAAGACGGAAACCGTTCCGACATTCAATTCATGCAATACAATATCACGAAAACCCGCTTTTTCCAGTTCTCCTTTCAAATCCCTCCCAGTGACGAACGACTGGATGGAATTTGAAAGAAATTCGTAAGCCCCCCGGTTCCCGCTAATCCATCCGCCGATTCGCGTCACCACCGTACGCAAATACGGCCGGTAAAACCATTTATAAAATAATGCGTTTGCCGGTTTTGTCAATTCCAGAAAGGCCGCCGTTCCGCCCGCTTTGACCATCCGGTATGTTTCCCGAAAAAAAAATGACCGGTCCCTGACGCTCCTCAAAATAAAACTTCCCGTAACCAGGTCAAATGAATGATCCGCAAAAGGCAGAGCGCCAAAATCACAATGAATGAGCGATGCTCCGGCTCCCAGCTTTTGATTCGCCGCAGACAACATCCTAGATGAGGCATCGCACCCTACCGCCAAGCGGAATGTTTTCCGTTTCAACAAACTGCCGAGAGACGCTCCGGTTCCGGCGCCCAAATCCAAAACTGATTCTTCGTCTCCCTCGATGGCCATACGGATAAGATGCCTTCTCCAACCGGCATCACCGCCGAAACTTAACACGGAATTAATCAAATCATAACGGCAAGAAACTGCGTTAAAAAATGAATGGATGGTTTTTTCGGTCACGTGTTCGTCCACGGCGGCACATTCGGCAAAAGAATCCGATCGACTCATACACATCCTGCTTCGCACGTGCCGGCTTCATCAATCTTGATGATTTCATAATTCGTATTTCGCCGGGCGGGAAGATATCCCGCCGCACGGATGCATCGGACCATTTCCCGGATACCGGTCTTGGCCTGAATACCCGCCGCCGCCATCACCGCGTCCTCGCAAAGAATTCCGCCCATATCATCGGCGCCGAAAGCCAGGGCCGTCTGTGCCAATCGAAGCCCTTCCGTCAACCAACCCGCCTGAATATGGGGAATGTTGTCCAAATACAGCCGCGAGATTGCCACTGTTTTCAAATAATCCAAGCCGCCGACCGAGGCAACGGCCTTCGCGCTCCGTTCGTCCTTGTGCACCATTGTCCAGGGAATGAACGAACGAAATCCGCCCGTCTCGTCCTGTAAGGCACGGATTTCATCCAGGTGACAAATCCGGTCTTCCAATGATTCGCGATGGCCGAAAACCATCGTCGCTGTCGTATGAAAGCCCGCCTGGTGCGCCGTCCGCATAAAATCAATCCATTCATGCGTGCGAATCTTTGCCGGGCTTGTTTCCTTGCGAATCCGGTCAACCAGAATTTCAGCCCCGCCGCCCGGAATTGAATTCAAACCCGCCTGTTTCAGGCGCGCGAGCAAATCCTTCAGCGGAATTTGTTCGCGATTCGCCAAAGAAATCAATTCAACCGCCGAGAAGGAATGAATATGCACGGAAGGAAACCGCTGGTGAATCCGCTTGACCATTTCAATCAGATAGTCCGTCCGGATATCAGGATTCACCCCGCCCTGAATCATCACCTGCGTTCCCCCTAAAGCGACAAGCTCCTCGACTCTGCGGAGAATTTCATCAATCGACAGGATATATCCGCCCGATTCGCCGGGCAGTTTGTGAAACGCGCAAAAAGAACAGCCGATGGTGCAAATATCGGTATAGCTGATGTTACGGTCGACGACAAAAGTCACAAACCGCCCCGGATGTTTCTGATTCCTGATCAAATCGGCGGCACGCCCAAGCGCAAACAGATCCGCGGCGAATAAAGCTGTGCCCTCAACCGCGCTGAGCCGATGCCCGGCGGATAATTTTTTTAGAATTGATTCCGATGTTTGGGGGAAAAGAGAAGAAGCAACATTCATTAAAACCGGAGGAATTCGATTTTTTTTACCGGAGGCGTAATTCCAGCGTCCGCCGCACACTGATAAAACATCTTGAGGCCCGCCAGCATGGAATCATCGAAATAATACGCCAAATTAAACAAATACCCGAAAACAGAGGAAAACCGCTCATCCGCCAGCGACAACCCGATGGCATCGTTCATCAACCTCTCCAAATCCTGCAGGTTTTTTTCTGCGTTCAATTTAAGGCCGCGGTGAAACTCCTGAACCAGCTGAGGATTGGATTCATAGAAATCGCGCCGGACCACCCACACGGAAAAACAAAAGGGCAGTTCTTTCCAGTTCCACCAAAGTTCGCTCAGATCATATTTATAGATAAATCCCTTGGGCCGGTAAAACAACGCTTCATCCCCAATCACAAGCGCCGCTTTCCCCCGCTGCAGCATTTTATCCGGACTTTCGGCCGAAAAAAGATACCGGTTTTCGAAATGATATTTGGACTGGAAAAGAATTTTCAACAACGCCTGCGAACTCAAGCTGTGGCTTGATAACACGATAGTTTCTTCATTCAGTCCCTCGATGCGCTCATGGCTAAATAAAAGAACGCTTCGGGAAAAATCCCTGGAACCGATGCACAGGTCTGGAAGCAGATAATAATCCTTTTGATGACGCGCGTATTCGAGAGAAGAAACAGGCGCGATATCGATATCGCCGGCGGCAATTCGATCATTGATTTCCGCCGGAGAACCTTCGGTCAACCTGAAGATATCTGGATTTTTAAAGAGATGCTCTAATCGATGATAGAAAGGAAGGGTGTTGACGTAAGAAATACGCCCTAAACGTACCGGCCTTAAAGCCAGTTTTTCTTCCATTGGCGACCGCCCCCC
>CAZFUU010000078.1:0-5267 GCA_964522565.1 uncultured bacterium
CCAAACATCACTTCATTTCTCGGGGTTCGGCCCCTGAACGCGTGACTGGCCGGATCCTGGCCGCCGTAATATGCCTCCGTCTCGACAATCCGCCCGCTGATACGGCCTTTGCCGTTTTGAAAGACAAGGACACATCCGATCAGCTCAATCGCGACAACAAGAGTGTCCCGTTCAAAAAATCCCGTTTTGACCCGCCCAAGCGCCATATTAATTTTTCGCTTCCTGCCGGAAAATTCTCCATTCGCGCGGGACAAGCGAAATGAGACCGCCGTGAACGCGCACGCTGAGCGTCTTCAAATAATACCCGCTGATGGAATGCTCGTAGGTCTCCTTGATCCCCCTGAACGGAAACATCAGCAAAAACACTGAAACAAGAGAAAACAGAAAAACATAACGGATTCCGTTCAAGACCGCCCCGCCCGTACTGTTGGCGAGCGGCTGAAACTCGAGTTTCGCCACAAGCCCGAGAATCTGCAGAAAAAAACGGCTGGCCACAAAAGACAACATCGCCAGCGCGACAAAAGCGCCCATTTCGAGAATCACAACGGGAACCGGAACCCGCGCGTGAATCCAGGCCGCGATTCCCTGGTACAATTCAAGCGTGATCAACTGCGCCGCGATCACTTCAAAAAATTTAGGCAACACTTTCGTCAAACCGGAGGTCATGCCAAAAAAAATACCAGTAATAAATATCACGAGTGTCACCATATCCAAAACACTTACCATGGAAAGAATTGCCGCCCAGTCCAATTTCCACTGGGTCAAAAAACCAAGCAAACTCATACTATCGCCTCCTTTGCTTAAAGAGCAACCGCCCCGACCAACCCGGCCTGCTCAAATTCACGAATCCGCACCCTCGTGAGGGGACGGTTTTCGCCGGCGACGGGGCGAAACTTCACAGGAAGATAATTCGCCATTCGTCCCTCCGCCCATTTTCCGCGCGATGATTTCCTTTCAACCAGCACTTCCACCGACCGTCCCACATACTGTCCTGCTACAGTTTTTTTCAATTCCTTCTCAAGGTCAAGCAAAATCTGCTTCCGGCGTTTGACGGTTTGAGGAGACACCTGATCATGATACGACGCGGCTTTTGTTCCTTCGCGCCGGCTATAGGGAAAAATATGAATTTTATACGGCAATACCGCCTTCAACAGCTCAAGCGTCCGGGAGAATGCCGGTTCATCTTCCCCGGGAAAACCGGCAATCACATCCGTCGTCAAAATAAAATCATCCAGTTTCGCCCGAAGCTTACCTGCCAATTCATGATAGCGGGACGATGAGTACCGGCGGTTCATGCGTTTAAGAATGCCGTCATCCCCGCTTTGAAGCGGCAGATGAAGGTGCGGGCACACTTTTTCAATCGACGACATGGCATCAATCAGTTCTCCTGTGACATCCATGGGTTCAATCGAGCTTAACCGGATGCGCTTAAGACCGCTCAACCGGCTGAGTTTTTCTAAGACGTCAGTCAGCATTTTCCGCTTTTTCAAATCATAACCGAAAGCGCCCAGTTGAATTCCCGTCAAGACAATCTCGAGCGTCCCTTGCTCGGCCAGCCGTTTCGCCTCCTCAATAATTTCAGGAATCGCCCGGCTTCTTGAACGGCCTCGCACCAGCACCACCTTGCAAAAAGAACACGCGTGATTGCATCCGTCCTGGATTTTAATGTTTGCCCGCGTGCGCCCTTCATACCGTGAAATCGACAGCGCGGGAAAATCCGCCTGCCCGGCGCCGCACCCGCTCACACTGGCTTCCTGAAAAAATAATTTCGCGAGATCCGGCTTTTGGCTGTTTCCCGCCACGAGAACGACTCCCGGCATCGTTTCAAATTCACGCCCGTTGCGATCCGCACAGCAACCGGTGACGATAATTTTCGCCGACGGGTTCAAACGGTTAAAACGGCGAATCCTGTAACGGCTTTCCTTATCGCTTTCCGCCGTGACGGTACAGGTGGTGACCACCACAAAGTCGGCGTGATCGACACTCCCGGTTTCCTGAACGCCAACGGAGAGGAATTGTTCGCGGATGGCCTGCGTTTCATACTGATTGACGCGGCATCCCAAAGTCGTAAAAAAAATCCGGCAAGGCAGTGGCCTTTTCATGAATACGCTATCCTGAAAAATCCGGCGACCGAAATAAAAGCGGTGTCCACTTTCAAAAGCCGTTCGCCGAGATGCGCCACGACAGCTCCTTCCCGTCGGGCACGTTTGACCTCGTTTTCAGAAAAACCGCCCTCCGGCCCGATCATGACCAGAATCTTGCCTGGCTCGCCTCCGGGCTCGTTTTTTCTGTCGGGCGCGCAATTACCCAGGGACGGCGATGCGGGATCAGGATGCAGAAAAAAACATTTTTCAAACATTTCGAGATGGCTCCAGAAATTTTCCAAAGGCGTCACATGTTGAATCCTGAAGCCGCCATGCGCCCCCGACTGCTTCATGGCCTGATCCGCGATCCGGTTCCAGCGGACCAACGCCTTTTTCATTTTTTCGGCATCCATTCTGACAACCGTTCGATCGCTGGTCAACGGGATGATTTCCCGGATTCCCAGCTCAACCGCTTTGGGAATGATCTCATCCATCTTCCGGTCCTGCGGCAGCGCCACCGCCATGGACAATTCGACCCGCGCCTCCCGGCTTCCGTCATCCCCTGCGGGCTGGGTCAATTCAATCAGGCACTGTCCATTTTTTCTGTATTCCGCGACAAAACCCATCCATTCATTGCCGGCGCGATCAAACACACGGCACGCTTCCCCGACTTTCAACCGAATCACGTTTTTCACATGATGGCTCTCAGAAGGATTTAATAAAATTCCGGATCCTGTCAGGTCTTTCGGGCATAAGGAATGGTCAACCAGAAAGCGTCTCATTTCATGACTCCTCGCTTTCACATCTACGAAGTTTACTTGCTGTCTCAACCCGAGGAATTAATTGTACCGCGTGATACCGAAAACAACATTGCCTTGAAAACAAAAAAGGCCTCGTCGAGCAAAATGGCCAGCTCTAACGAGACCTTCCTCCATTCCCCGTTCAACACCAGCATGCCTGAAGCCGGAATTCCCCTTAACCGGTTGTCAGAGACATCTTCAAAACGCGTCGTCTCCGGACAATCCGGAAAATACCGGTGGGGAATAATTTATTTCTTTTCGGCCTCTGGTTTTTTCTCGCAGACCACGTTCGCGGCCTGAGGCCCTTTGTCTGACTCTGCGATTTCGAACGTCACTTTGTCGCCGCCTTTCAGGGTTTTATATTTGTCTCCCTGAATCGCGGAATAATGGACAAAAATATCCTTCCCCTCGCTCTCAATGAACCCAAAACCTTTGACCTTCGAAAACCATTTAACCGTTCCGCTTGCTGACATTTGAAAAATCCTTTCTTCCTCTTTTCCAAAATTCCGGTTATTTCACCTGATGTTTCAGCACCAGGCCGGGTTTGAAAACCACCACTCGTTTTTCGGGAACCTGAACCACCTGGCCCGTCCGGGGATTTCTTCCGATACGGCCGCGGCGGACCTTCACCTTAAAGACGCCGAAATTCCTCAGTTCCACCGTTTCCCCGCGTTCCAAACTGTCCAAAACAGCGTCCAACATTTTTTGAACGATTTTTTTTGTCATTCCTTTATCCTCCTCACCTGGCTGGTTGAAGCTCAATCCACTGTTGAGAATGCCAATTGCCGTAACTTACGACCTGCCATCGCCTTAAATCAACCGACAGCGACTTTCGATGTTACTGATTTTACAACCAAGTTATTCTAAGTCGTTGCCACGCAATAAAATAACAAAATTCATGACATCCTGTCAAGAGATTTAACGGCTAACCTGTTGTAAATAAACAGGTTCGAAGAAAAATGCATGCGAAATCAGGTCTTTACCCGAATCGATTGGACGCCCGCAAGATCCTCCAGTTCCTTGAAAAGGTCAGGTTTCACCTCAATCCGGCATCTGTCTCCGGATTGAACAACGACTCTCTTGCCGGCAGGATCGCGAAAACTAAGGTGAACGGGAACACGACCGGGATAGCGGACCAGTATATTTTTAATCTCCGCCAGAATTTCAGACGACAAGCCCGCCGTGGCCAAATCGATTGCGACCGCTTTGGTCAATTTTTTCTCCACGTCTTCAAGCGGAATAATTTCTTCGGCAATCACCTTCGGATTTTCTTCGCGCGAGTTCACCTTGCCCCGCACAAAGACGGTCGAATCCTTGTGGATCAGATCGGAAGCCGCCTTGAACGTTTCCGGGAACACGATCACTTCACATGTCCCGTCCAAATCCTCCAGCGTCACAAACGCCATTCGTTCTCCGCGCTTGGTGGTAATTTCCTTAACCGAATTGACAACCCCGCCTATCCCGACGCCTTCCTGATCCCTGCACTCCCGAAGCATGTGGCTGTTTGTACTGCTGTAAATTTTCAAAACCCGCGAAAAACGCGCGAGCGGATGCGCGCTGACATAAAATCCCAGGATTTCGCGTTCATACGCCAGCAGCTCATTTTCCGGCCATTCCTCGATTTCCGTCAATGGCTGCGAAAAATGAAAGTTCCCGCCGCCCTCGCCCATCTGGTCCAGAAGCGAGAGCTGTCCCGTTCCGCGGTCACGCTGAACCTGAGCCCCTTGCTCCAGCGCCCCGTCAACCATATTCATCATTTGCGCGCGCGTGGAGCCGAAACAGTCAAACGCGCCGCATTTAATCAGGCTTTCCATCACTTTCCGGTTGCAGACGCGCAAATCCACCCGGGAAACCAGGTCAAACAACGACTCGAATTTTCCGGTTTCCCGCTTTGCTTTCAAAATGGACTCCACGGCCGTCGAACCCACATTCTTGACCGCGTTCAGGCCGAAACGGATTTTATTGTCCAGGCAGGTAAATTTTGACTCGCTTTCATTGACGGACGGCGGCTCGACGTTAATTCCCATTCTCTTTGATTCCTCGATATAACGGACAATTTTATCCGTATTGTCGATTTCGGACGTCAGAAGCGCCGTCATGAACTGCAGCGGAAAATTGGCCTTCAGATAAGCCGTCTGATATGAAATAAACGCGTAGGCGGTCGAATGACTCTTGTTAAAGCCGTATCCGGAAAAATATTCGATTAAATTCCAGATGCGTTCGGCAACCGCTTCCTGAATGCCCCGCTTCACCGCGCCGGTCAAAAACGACTGTTTTTCCTTTTCCATGATTTCGGGAATCTTCTTACCCATGGCGCGCCTGAGCAAATCGGCCTTGGACAAACTGAATCCCGCCAGGGAAGACACGATTTTCATGACTTGTT
>CAZFUU010000078.1:5277-6905 GCA_964522565.1 uncultured bacterium
CCTGGTACAAAATAACTCCGTACGTTTCCCGCAGAATCGGCTCAAGCGCCGGATGGTCATATTTGATCAAGGAAGAATCGTGCATCCTGCGGATGAAATCGTCCACCATGCCGCTGCCGAGTGGCCCGGGCCTGAACAGCGCCAAAAGGGCGACCAAATCATCAAAAAGCGTGGGCTTCATTTTTCTGAGAAGATCCCGCATGCCGGAGCTTTCCAGCTGGAACACACCGACCGACTCGCCCCGGGCCAGCATTTCATAGGTTTTCGAATCCTCGAACGCAACCGCCTCCAGAACAAAACCGGGATTGATATTTTCCCGAATCAGCCGGCAGGTTTCCTGAATCACCGTAAGCGTTTTCAATCCGAGAAAATCCATTTTCAGCAGTCCGATTTTCTCGACCGCACTCATGTCATACTGGGTCGTTACCTGGTCGTTGGCCTTGAACAAGGGGCAGTAATCCCAGAGAGCGCCGTTGGAAATAACGACACCGGCCGCGTGCGTCGAAGCGTGCCGGACTTGCCCTTCAAGCGCCTTTGACGTTTCAAACAGCCGCTTGATCTGTTCATCGGAACGGACGAGGTCGCGCAGTTTGGACTCCATCTTCAGCGCTTTTTCAAGCGTCATCTCAAGTTCGGCCGGAATCATTTTGGCGACGCGGTCGACTTCCTGATAACTTATTCCCATCACCCGGCCGACATCGCGAATCGCGGCCCGCGCCGCCATGGTCCCGAACGTAATAATCTGTGAAACGCTCTCTGCCCCGTAACGGCAGCGGACGTATTCGATCACTTCATCGCGCCGCTCATAACAAAAATCAATGTCGATATCCGGCATCGAAATCCGGTCGGGGTTCAAAAACCGTTCGAAAATCAGCCCGTGCTTGAGCGGATCAATCGTCGTAATGCCGAGCGCGTACGCGACCAAACTGCCCGCGGCCGATCCGCGGCCGGGCCCGACCGGAATGCCGCTTTCCCTGGCGTGCCGGATAAAATCCCAGACAATTAAAAAATAACTCGTAAAGCCGGTTTTTTTAATCACCGCAAGTTCGTACCGGAGCCGTTTCTGGTACTCGGCAGAAATATCGCCGCCCATCATGTCCCGCAGAAAACGAAAGCACATTTCTTCCAGATATTCAAATTCGTCTTTCCCTTCGGGCGGGGTAAAAACAGGCAAATGTGTTTTGGTCAGGTCAAGTTCCAGATTGCAGCGCTCCGCAATTTCAATCGTCTGTCTGATCGCGTCCGGAAACTCGCCGAACGGCTTTCTCATCTCTTCGGCGGACTTGAGATAGAATTGATTGCCGTAATAGCGCTTGCGGTTTTCGTCTGAAATCATCGCCGCGGTGCCGATGCAAATCAGCGCGTCGTGCGCGACCGCGTCCGCTTGATGAATATAATGGCAATCATTCGTCGCCACCAGTTTCACGCCGAATTCTTTCGCGTAATCCGGATAGGCCCGGAACAGGCGCTCCTGCTCATCTATTCCGTGGCTCATCAATTCGAGAAAAAAACCGTCCTGCCCGAAAATCTCGACGTAATCGCGAAGAGAACATTTCGCTTTTTCCGCCTGATCTCCGGCCGTATGATGAGCTACTTCCCCCTTCAGACAGCCCGATAACGCAATCAGT
>CAZFUU010000079.1:0-6830 GCA_964522565.1 uncultured bacterium
TTAATGGAGTTGCGGCTTTATAGGATCAGCGGCTTTTGCGTAGAATGTCGTATAGATAAAAAACAGTTCGTGTTTTCTCCAGTGGAATATACGTTTGAGGACGATTGTAATACGCTCATGTTTATTTGATTTTGTTCGCCGTTGAAAGCGTGATAGTATTTCTCAAGAAATAAGCGATATTTGGAGAATATCATGCAATTTTCAAGGTTATCGGAAAAGTGGATTATTGCCGCCTTTCTTTTTGTGATTCTGGCTATCGGGACGTATGCCCGAGCGGCAGAATTGGCATGGCATTTTACGAACGTGGACGACCTCGGAATTATCGAGCATCTTTTTAAATTTTCGTCCGGCAAGTGGGATATCTCAGCCATTTCCGCGCGGAATACCAACGCGCCCCTTCAGTTTTTTTTCACTAATTTGATCGTCCATCCGGAACAGGATTACCGGGAGGTCCTTTTTTGGGGCCGTTTGCCGTCTTGTGTTTTTGGCATCATCGGACTGTTCGCTTTGGCTTTTTTTTACTGGCAAAAAGATCGCTTTTCGACACCCGCCGTGCTCATCGGAACGATACTGCTTGCTTTCTCATGGGAGAATATCGCGCATGCGAAGCAAAGCAATAACTATGCCGCAGGAGTTACTGCCGCCGTTTTAGTTTTGGTGTTCTTGACACATATCATCCGTCGCGGGCTCAAGTCCGGGAAAATCAGCTGGCGAATGATGTTAACGGCCGGCTTTTTCCTCGCCTTATTAAGCCACATCCATTATCAGGTGATTATCTTTGTCTCCGCGTTTTACTTGTCGGTTATTGTCTTTCGGCCCCTTGATGGCCGACGCTTCCAGCATATGTTGAAATGCGTGGTCAGTGCGCTTTTCTATCTCGCGCTTATTTTTCCCATGTGGTATTTTTTTCTCTCAAGAGTCGCGCATCGAGGCACTTCAGGATATTTGCCGGGCATATTTTCTCTGCCCGCAAAAACTTCAATATGGAATATCATTGCGTATATTTTTAATTTTTTCTGGAAGAGTTTTATTGATGTTTTTCAGACCCGGTTGGGCTTTACTCCGGAAGGAGGGATTGCCTATCAGGTGTTAAGCGCGATTTTTCTCGGATTGTTTATCGCCGGAATTTTTGCGATATTGTTAAACCGGCATCGGCTTCATCGGTCGCTGGCTGTTTTTTTGCTGGGAACGATAGCGGCCTGGTTTGCGCTTGTCGTGATGCACAAATTATGCCTCGAGCCGACCCGTCGTTCCTTGATTTTTTTACCGATCATTGCCGTGATTGTCGGAGAGGGCTTTGTTTTGACGCTTGCCTCCTTTTCCGCGTTTTCTCACACGATGATACGGATGCTTCGACATGTCCTGGCGTACGGCTTTGTGCTGGTTTTAATGCTTCTGTTTATTTTTTATTATCCCTTGTTTTTGGAAGAAAGGCGCGACCCTTTCCGCGAAGATGAGCTTTTCGAAACCTTGCAGCAATACGGCGTAACGGATATTATTGCTGACGAGCGAAGCACGGGCGTCAATTTTATGAAGAAATTGCAGGCATGGAGAACCGATTCAAATTTGGGAATAGGGTCGTATCGGGTGATTGCGCGGATTAGTCGATATCCGGTTCCAACTTTTGACCTGGAGATTTGCGAAGATTTTCGTCACAAATATAATTATATGCTCAAAAGGCAGAACAGCAAAAACCTCGCCTCCTATCCATGTTCGGATTATGAAGTCGTTTTTTCTAAAGTGATCGACTCTGACGTTCAGGTGAACTTCACCAGAAAAATACACGACACCATCCTTACGAACGCGATGTATTTTCATATTGTTGCCCTCAAAACTCCTGCGCCGGAAGAAGTGGTGCCGGATAATATGAGCGGTAAGCAGAGCACGGAAGTGTAGTTTTGCAGAAAAATAAACTTTGAAGCCGGAGGTGAAAGATGTATCCGACAAAAGGTTATGCCACACATGCGCCCGATAAACCGCTTGGCGCCTTTCAATTTGATCGCCGGGATTTGGGAACGCGGGATGTTTTAATCGATATTCATTTCTGCGGAATTTGTCACTCGGATATCCATCAGGCGCGCGACGAATGGGGACATTCCTTATACCCGATGGTGCCGGGGCATGAAATCGTGGGTGTTGTCGCGCGAACCGGACCGGACGTAAAAAAATTCAAAGTGGGCGACCGGGTGGGCGTCGGATGCCTCGTGGATTCCTGCCGCGTATGCGGCGAGTGCCATGAAGGGTATGAACAATACTGCGGCCATCCGGTTTTCACTTATAATTGCCTGGAAAAAGACGGCAAAACGCTGACGCAAGGGGGCTATTCGACCCGGATTGTCGTCGATGAGGATTTTGTTCTTCGCCTGCCTGACAATCTTCCGATGAACGCGATGGCGCCGCTTCTTTGCGCCGGAATTACGACGTATTCGCCGCTTCGGCACTGGAAAGCGGGCCCCGGGAAAAAGGTTGGCGTGATCGGGCTGGGCGGGCTCGGGCACATGGCGGTTAAAATCGCGAAAGCCATGGGCGCGGAAGTTTCGGTGATGAGCCGTTCCCGTAGCAAGGAAGCAGACGCCAAACGGCTCGGCGCGAAGCATTATTACGCGACGCGGGAACCCGGCGTTTTCGAAACATTGTCAAAAACATTTGACCTGCTGATTTGCACGGTTTCTGTCGACATTGACTGGAGCGAATATCTGAAAACCCTTAAACGCGACGGAACGATGATTGTGCTGGGGGTCCCGCCCAAAGCGCCGCCGGTGGAGGCGTCCAGCCTGATTTTCGGACGGCATAGTTTGGCGGGGTCGCTTATCGGCGGAATCAGGGAGACACAGGAGATGCTTGATTTCTGCGGCAAGCACGGGATTGTGTCGGATGTGGAAATGATTCCGATCCAAAAAGTCAATGAGGCGTATGAGCGCGTCATACAAGGCGCCGTCAAATTTCGTTTTGTGATTGATGTGTCTTCCCTGAAATCAGGCGAATCGCGGGCGGACATCGTTAGCGCTCAATCATCAACCGGCGCTGGGCTTCTATTGCCACTTTCGATTTGGTTCAAAAGCCGTAGAATTTTTATCTGCAATTGATACAATACCCCTTATGGAGAAAAAGCAATATCCCGTTCAAAAAAACTGGCGGTGGGGGCTGGCGAGACGAAGAGATTCGTCTTTCACCGGACAATAAGGCCTTCAAAGAAATTGTCCTCAAAAACGTTTCCGCTGACGACTTCCGCGTTGTGGCTGAGTTTGTGGAAGTGATTGCTTGAATTTGAACTATTATGGAATTCCTAATAGTTCAATGTGGTTTTGAATTACAAGACCGATTATTTTATATTTCGCGAAAAGACCCCAAGGGGCATTAATCGCGAACTCAAAATAGCGTTGAAGAATGGAAATCATATGAAAGACAAAATACCTGAAAAGCCAAAGAACACCGGAGAGATCGTTCTCTACCGGACCAAAGACGGCCGGACGCGCATCGAATGCCGGTTTGCGGACGAGAATGTCTGGCTGACACAGCGCCTTCTGTCAGATCTCTTTCAGATAGGTGTTAACACGGTTAACCACCACATCAAGGAAATCGTTTCCGACGGGGAATTAACGGCAGAGGCAACTATTCGAAATTATCGAATAGTTCAGCGAGAAGGCGGGCGGACCGTAGAACGGGATATTGAGCACTATAATCTGGAAATGATTTTGGCCATTGGCTACAGAGTTCGTTCACAGCGCGGTACCGCGTTTCGCCAATGGGCTACGGCGCGGCTGAAAGAGTATCTGTTGAAGGGCTTTGTGCTGGACGACGAGAGGCTGAAGAACCCGCCCGGACCGGGGGTGCCGGATTACTTTGATGAGTTGCTGGAACGGATCCGCGATATTCGCGCAAGTGAGCGGCGGATGTATCTTCGGGTGCGCGAGATCTTCGCTCTTGCCGCGGATTATGATCCCAAGGAGGATGAAACGTTGCAGTTCTTTCAGGTCGCTCAGAATAAACTTCACTTTGCGGTGACCGGAAAAACGGCGCCCGAACTTATCGCCGGTCGCGCTGATGCCTCAAAGGCCAATATGGGTCTTACGACATGGAAGGGCGAGGTAGTGCGTAAGGGCGATGTGACTGTTGCCAAGAATTATCTCCGGGAGAAAGAGATCTCGGAACTAAACCGTATTGTGACGATGTTTCTTGATTTCGCCGAGGATCAGGCGAAGCGGCGCAAGCAGATCTTCCTGAAGGACTGGCGCGAACGGCTGGATGCGTTTCTCAAGTTTAACGAACGCGCGGTTTTGCCCTCTGCCGGAACAATTTCCCGTGAAGACGCAGAGCGCCGCTCAGAAGCCGAGTACGCAAAGTTTGAAGAGCGCAGGCGCGAAACGGCTGAAGCCGAAGGGTTGAAACAACTTGAGCAGGCGGCAAAAGCGTTTGTCGAGCGAAAGAAAAAACCGGGTAAGGAAAAGAAATCCTGATCGTGTGAGGAGTTTATGAAAGACAAAATACCGGATCGAAGGGCGATGGAGAAAATGAGTTCGGACTTGGGGCGTTTGATTTCGGGGCAGGATTTTAAGACCAAGGCCGATCTTCAAAAATATCTGGATGGCATGGTGAAAGGCAAAAAGATTCCGGATGCGCCGGCCAGAAGCGCGGTTGAGTTTGCGCAGGATATTATGTATGAGGCGTGGGAAGTAGATAGCCGCAAGGAAAGGATCAAACTTGCCAAGGAAGCGCTTTCGATTTCGCCGGATTGCGCGGATGCCTACAATCTATTAGCCGAGGAAGAGGCCGAATCACTTGCAGAAGCCAGAGATTTCTATCAAAAAGGGGTTGAGGCAGGGCGAAGAGCTTTGGGAGAAGACCTCTTCAAAGAAAAAGACCCGCACTTTTGGGGATATTTACCGACGCGGCCTTACATGCGTTCCCGCGCCGGGTTGATGGAATGTCTTTGGAAGCTTGGCGAACATGATGAGGCGATTGAACATGCGAAGGGTATGCTCAAGCTGAACAAAAATGACAATCAGGGTATCCGGTATATTTTGACCGCTTATTTCGCGGATCTTCAGCGATGGGATGATCTTGAAAAATTCATGACACGCGGCGGTTACAGCGACGGCGCGGCCGAATGGCTTTATACCGAGGCGCTATTAGCTTTTGTGCGAAATGGCGTGTCAGAGAAAGCAAACGTGGCGTTACAAGTCGCACTCAAATCCAATGCCTTTGCGCCGGAATATCTTGTTGGAAAGAAATCTGTTCCGAATGAATTGCCGGACAGTATAACGATGGGCGGCGAAGACGAGGGGTTCTGCTACGCCGCAAGAAGCCGTGACGCATGGCTCAAAGTGCCGGGAGCGATTGAGTGGCTCAAGAATCAGGCCGGTATCAAAGGAATTTCCTCCGCCATACAGCGTGGCGGATCCGCCTCCGGCAGAAAGGTCGGGCGTAACGATTTGTGCCCCTGCGGAAGCGGCAAGAAATATAAAAAGTGCTGTTGCATGAATTAACCGATCATCAAAGAGGTGTTTTTTCGGGGGATTTGAGCCAGACCCCTCATACTCTCAAAAGCCGTAGAAATTTTATCTGCAATTGATACAATACCCCTTATGGAGAAGAAGCAATATCCCGTTCAAAGGAACTGGCGGTGGGGGCTTGTGTGGCTGTTTGATCTTCTCGCTTTCCCGCTTATTTTTATTTTCAGACGAAAAGCCGAACCGCATCCCGTCAGGCGAATTCTTGTCATCCGGCTCGACCAGATCGGCGATGTGGTTTGCGCGATTCCGGTTTTTTCCGAACTCCGCAGGAAATATCCTTACGCCAAAATCGCGGCTCTGGCCGACCGCCACGCCAAAGCGGTTCTGGAAGGCAATCCGAACGTCGATCAGTTCTTCACTTTTGAAAGGAACTGGTTCTCCCGCGATCAAAAATTCAGCTGGAAGAATCTGTGGCGGACCGTTGCCGAATTAAGGAAGGAAAAATTCGACCTGGGGATTGACCTGCGCGGCGATATCCGGAACATTATTTTGATGACGCTTTCCGGCGTCAGGTTCAGGCGCGGCTACGGGATCGGCGGCGGGCGAGCGTTTCTTCACAGGGAAGCGGCTTACGATTCCTCGATGCATCAAGCCGAACTGGATATTCGCGCGATTGGCGGGCGGGATATTTTAAAAAATGATTTAAAGCCGAACATTTCTTTGACGGACAAGGAATCGAATGACGCGCAGGCTTATTTGCGCGCATCTGGCATACGCGACGGGGAAATGTTTGTCGTGGTGCATCCGGAAGCCGGTTATCCGTCGAAGACGTGGGGGCACGCCAATTTTATTGAGCTCATACAACGTTTGACGGCGGAAACACCGGCGAAGGCAATCATTTTGGGTCTGAAAGACGCCAGGGAAGTCGCGCGGGCCTTTCAGGGGAATGAACGGGTTGTTGACGCGGTTGGCCGCCTGAATTTGAGAGAAATGATCGCTGTGTTGTCGCACGCTTGTATTTTTTTAGGGAATGATTCTGGGCCGTCACATCTTGCCCAGGCGGTTGGAGTGCCGTCCGTTATTCTTGCCAGCGGAACGAATCTTTACGAAAACTGGGGACTTTGGCGCGAACCGCTTCGGGTATTTTATCATGATGTGCCGTGCGCGCCGTGTTATCTGCCGGATTGCGGGGTCGAGGGGCATCCGTGTATGTCCAGCATTGCAGTCGAAGAAGTTTTGGAGGCGGTCAGAGGATTCGTTTCGGTAGCATGAAGGATATGCTGTTTGCCACTCAGCACTGACTTTCATTTATATAAAAAATGATTAGGAGTCAGTGCAGCCCCTGATTGTCCTATAAATCGTTAAATTAGAAGTCAG
>CAZFUU010000080.1:0-2325 GCA_964522565.1 uncultured bacterium
GATCGAATACCGGATGCCTTGCGTGCCCATGCCAGAACTTTTGACTCCCATGAACGGAAAATGATCCGGCCCCCGCTCGGTTTTGCTGTTGATTTGAACCGTTCCGACTTCAAGTTTTGAGGCAATCTCGAACGCTTTGTCTATGTCCCTGGTAAAGACGGACGACTGCAGTCCGTATTCCGACTCATTGGCAATCCGGACGGCCTCCTCGATTGATTTGACGCGAATGACCGGAAGCACGGGCCCGAACGGTTCTTCCCAGGCAAGCCGCATGCCGACCGTCACATGATCGAACAACGCGGGGTAAATCAGATTTTTTTCCCGTTTGTTTTCCGTCAGGCATTTCGCGCCCCTTGAAATAGCGTCCTGGATTAATTCCTCGACGTAATCAGCCGCCTCGGTGGAAATCAACGGTGTGATATCCGCGTCCTTTTCGGGCAGGCCGACCGTCAGTTTTTTGACCAGCGGCAGGATATAACCGATTAATCGATCGGCGACTGAGTCGGGAACCAAAATTCGCTTCACCGCCGTGCAGCGCTGTCCCGAATATGAAAACGCGCCGCTGACGATATTTTTTGCGGCCACTTCCAAATCGGCATCTTCCAGAACGATTGCCGCGTCTTTGCCGCCCAGTTCCATCAGAAGCGGTTTCATTCCCGCCACTTCCGCGATATGCCGTCCGACTTTACTGCTGCCCGTGAATGCGACCATGTTAATTTGGGGATGACTGACGAGATAATCCCCGATTTCACTGCCTTGCCCCGTAATCACGTTCAAAACCCCGGCAGGGACTCCGGCTTCACAGAACACCTTGGCCAGATACAACGCGCTGATAGCGCCCTGCGTGGGGGGTTTGAATACAACGGAATTGCCCGCGACGAGCGCGGGGGCGATTTTTGAAGCCGAAAGGTTCACGGGGTAATTAAACGGCCCAATCGCCAGGATGACGCCGACCGGCACCCGCGTCACGACCGAGAGTTTTTTTTCGCTAAAGCCGGGAAAGGCGTCGGAAGAAATACTTTCTCCCGTTACGCGCTTGCCTTCCTCCGCCGTAAAGTGCATGTAATCAGCCGTGCGCGTTACTTCGGAAACAGCCGATTTCTTGTTTTTGGCGATTTCCCTGACGAGCACGTCGGCGACAGCGTTTTTTTGCTGATTCAAAATATCGGCCGCTCGATGCACGATATTGGCGCGTTCGCTGACCGGCACTTCGGCCCAGGATTTCTGCGCGCGGACGGCGCCTTGGATAAACAGATCGGCTTCCTCCCGGGACATGGCTTGAATTTCGCCCACACAGCTGTCATCCACGGGAGAAATGATTTTATCGCGCTTTCCCGCTTTCGATTCAACCCATTCGCCGTTCAACAAACACTTGTAGATATTCCCCTGCTTGAAAATACAGGCAAACATGACCTGCCCTCCTGTCCGGTTCCTCAGTTCCCCGCTCCGCTTCGCGGTTTCGGATGATCTTTAATCGCCGCCAGCGATTCATTCGGATAAAAAGCAGTTAACCGGTTTAAACCCGTTATATTATCGCTTAATGCCGTTCCTTTGAAAAGCCAATTTTGAGATTTTGAAATGCAACCGTAAATTCCCCGCTCCCTCCGCCTCCATGATTGAATGCCGAATACTCCCGAAATCCGGCCCAAACCTCAGCGCATCGATATACCCGGCCACAAGAACGCCGTCTCCAAATACCGAAACCACGGTGTATTCTGCTACAGCACGTGGGAACTCAATTCTGGCCGCGCGGCAAGAATTGGCAAATTGCGCTGGCTTGAATTCTATCGGCGTGACCGGACAGGTAAAAAAAGGTTGTGTGAACGAAAAGAAAAACGCAACAAGAAAACTCGTGAAAGTGATAAATTTAGGCTTCGATCCAATAAATCCTTGCGCGCTCACGTTCGAGATGAAGCATCGCTTCTTTCTTCTGACTGGCAAAAGACATCTTAAGCCATCCTCTTTCCAACATCAAAATAAGCATAGCTCAAGGATTTGCCCGTTTTCTCTTGCCTGTCCCCTAAAAGTAACCGTCACCTGGAGCGGAACACCTGCCACCTGTTGAATGAGTCAAGAGTAGAGCTTGTCGATATCCTTCGCCGAAAGATAGTCGTCTGACTTCCCTTCTTTAATACCTCGAATCACATGAATGTCCCGCAGATCTTCGAGCTTCTCGGCAAGAAGTTCTTTCACACAACTGGAAAAATCCGTGTGGTAATATACAAGCACCTTTTTTAACATCCGCTCTTCGTTTTTATTGAAACGAACCGTCTTCACCGCCATCGTTTGTAAATCTCCCCTCTCGGCCCTATCTCTTCAACATAA
>CAZFUU010000080.1:2335-6803 GCA_964522565.1 uncultured bacterium
AACTGTCGCGAATTCTAATTCCTATGTTCTTATTGATCATCCATGTGAAAAAGAGCCCGATAATCTCGAATCCTCAACCTGAAATAAACGTACGGCCCTTTCGCAACAAGTTTCTTGATATCAAAAAGCCTCATGTTTCCACTCGCGGCCAACGTTTGAAATGCATCTCGGAAATCTTCCCAGGTTTCCTTCGGAAACAGATGCTTCTTCACCTTCTTTTCAATCTTCCCACTATAAAGCACTTTCATAACTAATTGTAATACATTGTATGCACAATTTCAAGTTCGTAATTTTCGCCTTTTCCGTTTGATCATCCCAAGAACCAAAAAAACCATCCCCGCTAAAATCGAAAAGCGGGCGAGTTCGCACGTCATTTTTTCTTCATGAGCTTGTACAAGATAAAAACAACGATGACAGCGATTAAAGCATACCCGGTAATGTGTCCGATCAACCGGCCGAGGTCGTAGGAGGTCATTTTTTAGCTTCCATGCTCAGTTATTTATGTCGCGAAAAATATGCATGGCTCTCAAATTTAACAGTTTTAGCAACTTAACTTTTGTTTTTAGATAACGATCTCCAGAAAAAAGATCAGCGATCGCTTGATGGTTGCTCAGTAGATATTGATTGAGCTCTTCAAAAGAATGTTTTTCAAACGCTTTTTTTTCATCATTCAAAAATACGTAAACTATGTCTAAATCGAACCAATGGTTAGGATCAGAATGATTTGCCAATTCGATACGCAGCTGCGAACGATCTCTCACATACCTAACAATAAGATCCGTCGAGGACAAAACAACCGTTGCATTTCCGAAATTCTGCGCATCTTCAACATTTTGCTCCACTACATAATCGTAATCTAAAACAAGTTTTTTATACCATTCTTCTTTAATCTTCATATCTAAAACCATGCCCACTGTTTTCTGGTTAGCTTCCAACCTTTTTCAACAACCTTATAACCATTCTGTAATAGATATTTAATCTCATTGGCGAAAGCAGAACCCAACCTTGTAGTCTGAGCGGGATTTGAAAGGATAACATCATCTCCACGAAAGATTGCCCGATCGAGAAATTTTTTGTTAGCCTCCCATCGTTCAGCTTCGGTCATCTTATTCCAGATTTTTTCTGGAATACTAAACTTTCGCGCACCTAATTTGTCGGCGAGCTTTATATAGTCAGGATAATGTCCTAAAACGGTTTGATCACGTGTCAGTTGATTATTCCATTTTGGAATTGCTGCTCCTTTCACCACACCTCCCGTGGCGAGGAGAATTTCGATTCCGCCGAACATTTTACCAAGCGCGCGGCCGGATTCATAGGGGTTACTTGCATTGAACAAAACGTCACGGCCACTGCTGATCAGGGAGCGCGCCGCCAAGTAGTTTTCAACCGGATGCGACATCCAATTCGCCAGCGTCACCCCGAAGTCAAGCGAGCTCTGGACCGGATTGGTGAAGGATTTTAATGTAAACCAGCCGCCTTCCAGCATGCCTTCTGTCAGCCCGACCGCGTAGCCCCCAATCGATTGAAGCGTTGGATCCGTCGTCACCAGTTCTGACCAGTTTTCCCATGCTTCTTCATGCCACGCTGAGGGATTAAGATTATCAATGGATGTTTGATCAAGGATTTGGCTGGTGCTGGTGTCAAATCTGAAGAGTTGAAACTTCCCCTCCCCCAAATCAGCGCGGAAGATGCCGCCTTCAACCGGCTCGAGGGCGTATGCAATCCCTTCGCCAAGACCCGTGAACCTTAAAAACGCCGGTTTGCCGTCTGAATCAAAGAGGATTTCTTTCTGCGGGCCGAACGTAATTTTGGCATTGGAAGGAAGCGGGGCGGAAATAAACAGTGACTTCACAAACCCCGCGGCGTCTTTGAGGGCGGTGGTGATACCGCCAAATATGGAGGAAACACCGGAGGAGATTTTCTGGAAAAACCCGGCGAGCCCCGTCGGGGGCCCCCGCACGCCGTTTGCATCAGGGACAGTCACTGAAACGCCGGGGACAGCCCCTGCAACAAACATTCCTCCCAGCGCACTCAACCCCGCATTCGCCACCGTCGATAACAGCCCCTTGACGAAACTATTCATCTTGGACTTTTCCAGCACCTGGTCAATCTTTTGCGCGGATGAAGCAGATGCGGCAATCTCAAGGTCTAAAGACACAATTTTCGCCGCGCGGCAAGAATTGGCAAATTGCACTGGCTTGAATTCAATCAGTGTGACGGGACAGGAAAATAGAAGTTGTGTGAACGAAAAGAAAAACGCAACAAGAGAACTTGTGAAAGTGATAAATTTAGGCTTCATTTCGCTTTCTTGAGCTTTAAGAGTTGCACAAAAAAAATGGCCTAGCTAGCATTGTTGGAACAGAAAAAAGGGGTTGCTTACACAAATGCCATTATATATTCCCCTGCTTGAAAATACAGGCAAACATGACCTGCCCTCCTGTCCGGTTCCTCAGTTCCCCGCTCCGCTTCGCGGTTTCGGATGATCTTTAATCGCCGCCAGCGATTCATTCAAGACATGATCCGGCAACGCGTATTCATTCAGCTTGCCGGACAAATATTTCTCGTATCCGGCCAAATCCATCAGCCCATGCCCGCTAAAATTAAAGAGGATTACTTTTTCTTTGCCTTCTTCCCGGGCCTTCACGGCTTCATCAATGACGCAAGCGATTGCGTGACTGGTTTCCGGCGCGCAGATAAATCCCTCGGTTTTCGCCCATCGCAGGGCCGATTCGTAACATTTCACCTGGTCATACGCGCGGGCAGTCACAAGGCCTTCCTGGACCGCGCGACTGACAAGCGGCGCCATGCCGTGGTAGCGCAGGCCTCCCGCGTGAATTGGCTCCGGAATAAACCGGTGTCCCAGCGTATGCATGGCCAGGAGCGGGGTCGTCCGCGCGACATCGCCGTAATCATACGCAAAAGGGCCTCGCGTCAACGTGGGGCAAGCCGTTGGCTCCACCGCAATAATATCAATTTTCTTCCCGTGGATTTTGTCACAAACAAAAGGAAACGAAAGGCCCGCAAAATTGCTGCCGCCGCCGACACAGCCGATCACCGTGTCCACTTTGCTTTCGCCCGCTTTCTCCAACTGCGCCTTGGCTTCAAGCCCGATAATCGTTTGATGAAGCATGACGTGATTTAACACGCTGCCGAGGGAATACCGGGTTTTTCCGCTTTCATCACAGACCGCCGCTTCGATGGCTTCGCTAATCGCGATTCCCAAACTGCCAGGCGTATCGGGTTTTGTCAGGAGAATTTCCCTGCCCGCGTTGGTTTGATTACTGGGACTGGCCACGCAATCCGCGCCCCAGACATTCATCATGATTTTACGGAACGGTTTCTGATCGAAACTGATCCTGACCATAAAAACCTTGCATTCAAGCCCAAGCAGATTACAGGCAAACGCCAGCGCACTGCCCCATTGTCCGGCGCCTGTTTCGGTCGTCAGACGTTTGATTCCGAACTCTTTGTTGTACCACGCCTGCGCAACCGCCGTATTTGTTTTATGGCTTCCGGCGGGGCTGACGCTTTCGTCCTTGTAATAAATCCTTGCCGGTGTTTTGAGAAACCGCTCCAGAAAAACCGCGCGGCGCAGCGGGGCGGGCCGCCAACGGGAAAGTATGTCCAAAATGTCCTCGGGAATATCTATCCATCTGTTCGTGCTGACTTCTTGTTCAATCAGATTCATCGGAAAGACACGGGAAAGCATATCAGGCGAAATCGGCTTCCCATCAGGGCCTAAGGGCGGATGCATGGGGCCTGGCAGATCCGCCATTAAGTTATACCATTTTTTGGGCATTTCACTTTCATTCAGGTAAATTTTGACTTCCTTCACTTTGTTGCTCCTTTTATTGTTTGAATGAATCCCAAGCTCTATTCTAAAATATGTTTGGCTGAATGGACAGAAGAATAATTTCAATCAAATAATTGTAACCGGTTTGAGCAGCCGGACGGATCAAAGCCCGGTTTTGAGCCGGACCGGGGCCGCTACAGCCGGAAAAATGATTGAAATTAAGCCAGGCGAAGCGTATATTTCACGTAAGGAAATTGAGAATACATGGCCGCGCATTGTTGACTAAGGAGAACGCTTCACATGAAAAAAAGAGCATTTCACATGATTTGTTTAATTTTTTCGGCATTTTATCTGGCACAAATAACTCCGGCTGTCGCGGAATTACCAGCTTATCCGGAAGAGCTTGTTCCGGAAATAGAGTCGTTGTCTACCGAATACGCTTATGGCGCCGTTCAAAATATCACCGACAGCGCCGTCACCATTTTGGAATACGATGTCCAGCAAGGGAAACAAATTGATGTCACATACGTAATCAACGAAGACACCGACTTTAAAAATCTGGCATCAGGTTCGCCTATCGTTGCCGGCGATGTCATTTCAGTTAAGTCAATCATGCAACAAGGCGATCGGACTGCCTTGATCATTGAATTGGAAGTGCCTGTTGACGACACGGAA
>CAZFUU010000081.1:0-6795 GCA_964522565.1 uncultured bacterium
GGCTTTTCCGTTTCCGTAATCCACATTTTGAGTTCATAGCCAAGTCATTATCCTGCTTCGAATATTGTTCATCATACCCACGCGCATGCCATGTCTCTAACGGGGTGAATTCCGCTTTCCGGTTCCTTGCTTTTTTACTCTGATTCACGCCTGAATTTTTCATACATTCTCTCTTCCTTAGAAAGCAACTCGTTACAAATCCCGGATGACGCTACGTTTTTTAATATTTACATAAATTGCGCGCAATCGGGATTTTCCGCGCAATTTTCCATGGCCTCGTTAATATCAGCAGGCGGATTGGCAATTCTGAAGCCCAGGGTCACAGAAAACGGAACCTGCGGCAGGTCCTGAATTGTCTCATTTCCGATTAACATGTGAGAGCTGATTTCATACAGTTCTATTCCCAAGGCGGACAACAATTTGAATGCTTTCGGCAATAAGCTTGAATAATAATCTTTCTGTTGTTGATTTTTTAAACCAAAATATACGGTTGTGACCGCATTCGGGTCTATGTTCCAGGGAAAAAGATATTTTTTGAATAAGCTTTGAGTCAGCGCCATGCTTTGCAAAAAACCGGCGAAATTTTCTGCCGACTCGAAAATTTGTTCACTATTATTTTGCGCGAAAGAAACTTCCGGAATCGGCGGGCTCATAACGGGAATTTCTCCTGGGTGATCCGGGTCGATATAAACTGTCTTGTAATCAAGTGTATAAAGTGACGAAAATTGCCAATAAGGGACTTCGCCAACCGTGCCCGCAGAAATAACGGCAGACATTGCCTGGTCATAATGAACGCAAAATCTTTTATGCCCTGCCCGTCCTCCGCAGGCATTCAGTTGTGGCGCTGAGCAAAATCGATATCCCTTCCCGTTAGCCGTTGTTCTATAGTCATTTGTGGTATAACACAAATCATCTATTGCCGACAAACTGGCGGTGACAACCATTTCATCCGGATCAATGGTTCCTATGAGCGGCCATTCCGATTCGGGCGGAAATTCGCCTCTGTTCACCAGAACATCATTCATTTTTTGTGCGATGATTCTCATATGCTGGCGCACTGATTCCATATTTGCCGCCATTCGTGCATTCATGAATTGTGGAATCGCAATGCTTGAGACGATGCCTACAATCACGACGGCCGTCATAATTTCGACGAGGGTAAACCCCGTTAGAGATTTTAATATTCCACAGCTACGTCCCACAAAAGTTTTTTGCGAAAAACTTTCTCTGTGCTCACACGTCAACACTTCTGCATTTATATCTCTAATCGGGGTAAACCCCGTTAGAGACAGGAAACGGCTTTTCCGTTTCCGTAATCCTTTTTTAGGGCGCAGAGCCAAGTCATTATCTTGTTCGGAACATTGTTCATTATACCCACGCGCAAACCATGTCTCTAACGGGGTGAACCCCGTTACAGAGTTTAAAATGCCTGGTTTTGTAATGTGAGAATTATGAGGAAGGAGATTCTTAAAATGGCTTTGCGATGATTTCGGTTTGCTGCCGTCAATTATCGGTATTCTTGATATATTTTCCTTTGTTGGTTTCAACTGATGTCACCTTCTTCCACGCTATTCCTCGCTACTATAATACATGACATATTAAGGAATACAAATAAGAGCACACCTCAAAATTATCTAAGCTCATGTCAGAATTACACTTATGACTACTTAATAAATAGAACAAGAAAGACCTTTCTACAGATTTTTAGAAGGACGAAAAATTTTAACTGATGCAAGTTTTGGTAACGCAGGGCAGGTTCGAATTCAATATTGTATCTAGTCCTGAATGAGTGCGAAAGACGCAGAAACGCCAGTATTGGGGCAGGTTGACAGTATCCGGCTTCTACGTTATGATTACAACTTATTGATGCACAAAAGGATAGGGAAACATGGCGAAAAGAATTTTAAGCGGCATGAGGCCGTCCGGAAAACTTCATCTCGGAAATCTTCTCGGGGCGCTTGAGAACTGGAAAAAATTTCAGGGGCCGGAGTCCTATTTTATGATTGCGGACTGGCACGCGCTCACGACCGAATATGATTCGCATTTGTCCTTGAAGGAAACGGTCGTCGACGTCATGATTGATTATATGGCGGCCGGTCTGGATCCCGGGCAGTGCACGATTTTTGTCCAGAGCCAGGTGCCGGAACATGCGGAACTGAATCTGATGCTTTCGTTCATCACGCCGCTTGCCTGGCTGGAGCGGAACCCGACGTATAAAGATCAGATTAATGAACAAAAAGACAAAGAGCTTCACACGCATGGTTTTCTGGGATATCCGGTGCTTCAGGCGGCCGACATTCTTTTATACCAGGCGGAAGCTGTGCCGGTCGGGGAGGACCAGTTGCCGCATCTGGAACTGACCCGTGAAATCGCGCGCCGGTTTAATTTTCTATACGGGAAAATATTCAAGGAGCCGGAATCGATTCTGACGGAAACGCCGAAAATTCCCGGAACAGATGGGCGGAAAATGAGCAAAACGTATAACAACGCCATCTATCTTTCAGATTCGCCCGCGGAAGTCGATAAAAAAGTAATGCAGATGGTGACGGATCCGGCGCGTAAGCGGCGGGAGGATAAGGGACATCCGGAAGTTTGCCCTGTCTATTTTTACCACCGGATTTTCAACAAGGAAAACGCCGAACGGGTGGCGCGCCAGTGCCGGAACGCGGAGCGTGGCTGCGTCGAATGCAAGCAGGAAATGGCGGGGCATTTGAAAGCGTTTTTGACGCCGGTTTATGAACGGCGGAAAGACCTTGAGAAACAGCGTGATCGGGTCCGGGAAATTTTACTTGAAGGATCGAAAAAAGCGAAAAAAGTCGCGTCTCAAACCCTGTCCGAAGCGAAAGAAGCGATGGGGATAGGAATATAAATTCAAAATTCAAAAGTCAAAAGTAAAAAAGGAAAAAGGGAAAAATCCAAAAAAGTTTTTGACTTTTTAATTGTAACTGTTTAGCGGATTGAAGTTAATTTACGTCATGCGGCATGTTTTAAGCCGGCATCCAGTAAATCTGGATTCCGGCTGCCGCCGGAATGACTCAATAACGAGTCGGATTTACAGATAACCACTTTAGAACGCTAAATATTTACTTTAAATTTTGATTTTTAGCTTTTGAGTTTTGAATTTTAACCTTTGAATTTTGACTTGAGTGGTTATGGAAGAACAAAATCAATCAAATTCGAATCAGAATGCCGATAACGCGGCGCCCGCGCCTTACAACCCGCTCCATGTCCAGCTTCCGGTTTATGAAGGCCCGCTGGATTTACTGCTCGATTTGATCAAGAAAAACGAGATGGATATTTACAATATTCCGATCTCGGAAATCACGGGGCATTATTTGAATTATTTGCATCACATGAAGGAACTCAACCTTGAAATCGCGGGTGAATTTCTGGTTATGGCGGCGACGCTGATCTATATCAAATCGAAGATGCTGCTTCCAGCCCTGGAGGATGAAAACGAGGAGGACGGCGGAGAGGATCCGCGCGCCGAGCTGGTTCGCAAACTTCTTGAATATCAGGCGTTTAAGGAGGCCGCCAAGGAGTTGGGCATGCTTGAATCGGAAAGAGGCAAGGTGTTTACGCGGCAGATTTCTGATTACTATCTCAGCAATTTGTCGGGTGAAGAAGTGGAAATCGACACCTTCAGCGCGAATCTTTATGATTTGTTCCAGGCGTTCCATTCCGTTCTCAAAAACGCGGCAAGAGACAATTTTCACGAGGTGTTTGAAGAGGTTATTTCGATTGAAGAGAAGACATCTCAAATCAAGGAGCGCCTGAGCGCCGCCGGCACGCTGCTTTTTACGGAGTTGATACACCGCGACGCGACGCGAAACGAACTGATCGTGACGTTTTTGGCGCTGCTTGAAATCATCCGGTCAAAATTTGCCCGGGTGGAGCAGGGAAAACATTTTGAAGCAATCAGAATTATAAAAATATCATCGGCTGACGCGGTGAGCGGGCTGATGTCGGACGAAGGGCAAGGAAATGCTGAATAAAACCACACAAGCGGCTGCGGATAGAGAACGGGAAGCGTCCCTGAAAGCGCTTCGCGAGGAACTGGAACAGGAAATCGAAGAACATTTGCCGGAGGAAATGAAAGACGGACGGCCGGAAAAAATCAAGGCGGAAAGTTATGCGGCGGATGTGCATTCCGAAGAGGAGGCAAAACGGGTGGTGGAAGCTATTTTGTTTACGGCGTCGCGCCCCGTCACGCTTTCTGATTTCAAAAAGGTTCTGCCCAGGTTTCAGCCGGCGCAAATCAAACAAATCATCGATGCCTTGAAAAACGAATACGAAGGACAGGCGAGAAGCTTCCGGATCCAGGAAGTCGCCAACGGCTTTGAATGTTCCACCGAGTCAAAATCTGCCCCCTGGATCATGAAGCTTGAGCTTCAACGCAGGGCGCGCCAGGCCACGCAATCGGCGCTGGAAACGCTTGCGATTCTGGCGTATAAACAGCCGATCACGCGCGCTGAAATCGAAGAGCTTCGGGGTGTGGATGTGTCGGGTGTTCTGTCCACGCTTTTGGAAAAAAATCTGGTTAAAATTGTCGGGCGCAAAGAGGTTCCCGGCAGGCCTTTTTTGTACGGGACGACGGGGAGATTCCTCGAACATTTCGGGTTGAAATCGCTCGCGGAGTTGCCCGATATTTCCGAAATCAGGAATCTCATCGGGAATGCGGTGAGGCCGGAGGAATTGCTCAGGACGAATCAGACGATTAAAAATGAGGAAGCACCCGTTGAAGCCGGCGCAGACGGGGCTTCCGGGACGGAAAATCCGGCGCCGGAAGACGCAAGTGCGGAAAATGAAACTTCTCCGGTAGAGGACACCGCGGCCGGGGAGCAATCACCTGATCCGCAAACCGATAGCGAAACAGACAGGGAAAAATCCGAAACAATTTAAGGACGGGACCATGAGCTTGGACCATATCAGAAAAAAAATTGATTCGATGGACGAAAAAATTATCGAATTGCTGAATGAACGGACAAAACTTGCGCTTGAAATCGGGCAAATCAAAAAAGAAAAAGGCGCTGATGTTTACGCGCCTGACCGCGAGAGCGAAGTCTACCGAAAAATTGAGACGATCTCCAAAGGGCCCATGCCTCATGACGCCCTGAAATCGATTTATCGCGAAGTAATGTCCGCTTCCTTGTCGCTGGAGAAACCGATTTCTGTCGCCTATTTCGGGCCGGAAGCGTCTTTCACGCATCTGGCGTCCTTGTCCAAGTTCGGCTCAAGCGTTCATTATGTTTCCTGCCCCGGCATTTCGGATGTTTTTCAGGAGGTTGACCGGAACAGGGTGGATTACGGGGTTATTCCGGTGGAAAATTCCATCGAAGGCGCCGTGAATCATTCTTTGGACATGTTTATCGATTCCGACCTTAAAATCTGTTCCGAGATTCTATTCGAAATTTCGCATAATCTGATGGCGACTTGCGAATTGAAACAAATCAAACGGGTGTATTCGATTAACCAGGTGTTTGGCCAGTGCCGTACCTGGCTAGAGCGAAATTTGCCGAGAGTCGAGATGATCGAAACAACGAGTACGACGCAAGGGGCGCAAAAAGCGGTGAAGGAGGAATATGCGGCGGCGATCGGTTCGAAACTCGCGGCGACATTGTACAATTTAAATATTTTAGCCGAAGGAATCGAGGACTATACGCATAACGTGACGCGGTTTCTTGTGGTCGGAAGGACGATTTCGCCTCCGACGGGAAGCGACAAAACATCGATTGTGGTTTCGATTAAGGATAAAGTCGGCGCGCTATACGATTTTTTGAAACCCGTCCGAGACAATCAAATTAACATGACAAAAATCGAATCGCGCCCTTCGAAAAAGAAAGCGTGGGATTATTACTTCTTTATCGATATGGAAGGGCATATTCAGGATCCGGTTTTGAATAAAACAATCGGATTGGTAGAGTCGAGCGTGAAATTCCTGAAAGTTTTGGGTTCCTATCCGGTCGTCAAATGAGCAGGAGCAGCGTTCTTGCCGGAAAAAGCCAATGACACATTATCCGCTGTTTAAAAAACAAATCGTGAGGATCGTTCCCTACGAAGCGGGGCGTCCGATTGAAGAGGTCAAGCGCGATCTCCGCCTGATCCGTGTGGTGAAGCTTGCGTCAAATGAAAATCCGCTCGGGCCTTCGCCCAGGGCGTTGCGTGCAATGACACGCGCCGTCCGTGAAGCGCACCTTTACCCGGACGGAGGCGGTTATTATTTGAAACGGAAACTGTCGAAAAAACTCGGCGTAGAGAAAAATCAAATCGTTCTCGGCAATGGTTCCAATGAAATTATCGAGCTTTTGGCGCGCGGATTTCTCAATGACGGCGATAAAGTGGTTTCATCGGAAAAAACATTTTTGGTGTACCCTTTAATCGCTCAAACCTGCGGGGCGAGTTTCACCGGCGTTCCCATGAAAGATTTCCGGTATGACTTGAAAGCGGTTCTTGGCGCCGTCGATAAAAAGACGAAAATTGTGTTCATTGCCAATCCCAACAATCCGACCGGCACTTATGTGACCGCGCGTGAGATCGCGGGTTTTTTGCGGCAGGTCCCGCGCCATGTGATTGTGTGCGTGGATGAAGCGTATATTGATTTTGCCGAAGCGGCCGATTTTCCGGATTTGGTCTCGTTGGCGGGAAAGAATCAAAAGAATCTTGTTTTGCTCCGGACTTTTTCAAAATCCATGGGGCTTGCGGGGCTTCGGATCGGTTTTGGAATAACGTCGCCTGAAATTGCCGGATATCTGGAAAAGGTGCGCCAGCCGTTTAATGTGAACCGGATTGCGCAAG
>CAZFUU010000082.1:0-6790 GCA_964522565.1 uncultured bacterium
GGATGGTGGTGTATAATGAGCTTTTGCGTTATTGGCGGGAAGAGCATTCCCGCGAAGAATACCTGGAAGTAAAGACGCCCATTATTTTAAAAGATGATTTGTGGCGGCGCAGCGGCCACTATGAGCATTATAAAGATCACATGTATTTTACGAAACTGGGGTCCGATTCGTTTGCGATCAAGCCGATGAACTGCCCGGGCGGCACGCTTATTTTTTCCAGCAGGCAAAGGTCTTACCGTGATTTGCCGATACGAATGGCTGAACTGGGAATGGTGCATCGCCACGAATTGTCAGGGGTTTTGCACGGGCTTTTTCGCGTGAAGGCGTTCACGATTGATGACGCGCATATTTTTTGTTACGGCGATCAGGTGCGGCCGGAAATTTCCCAGGTGATCCGGCTGATTTTGCGGATTTACCGCACGTTCGGCTTTAACGATATCGCGATCAGTCTTTCGACCCGGCCCGCGGAATCAATGGGATCGGACGAGCAGTGGGAAAGAGCGCAGGCGGGCCTGCGGGAAGCGCTTGAGGAAAACCGGATTTCATACGAAGTGAACGAAGGCGGGGGCGCTTTTTACGGCCCGAAAATTGATTTTGAAGTCACCGATTCGATCGGCCGTCAATGGCAATGCGGAACCGTTCAGCTGGATTTTCAGATGCCGGAGCGTTTTGAGCTTGAATATGCCGGCTCTGACGGTAAAATGCACCGGCCCGTCATGATTCATCGGGCCGTTTTTGGTTCCATTGAAAGATTTTACGGGATTTTGGTCGAACATTATGCGGGGGCGTTTCCCGTGTGGCTGGCGCCTGTGCAAGTCGCGGTGTTGACGATTTCGGACAAACAGCTTGAGGGCGCCCGTCAGGCGGCGGAGCAGATGCGAATGGCGGGCTTGCGTGTCGAGCTGGATTCGAGGCCTGAAAAAATCAGTTACAAGATTCGTGAAGCGGAAACTCAAAAAATTCCCTATATCGCCGTGATTGGCGAACGCGAACTTGCCGGCGGCAGCGTCGCGCTTCGCGGACGCGGGCGTAAGGACTTGGGATGCTTCAAGATTCAGGAATTGATCGAGAAAGTTCAGAAGGAAACATTGGGGCGTTTTAGCGAAATTTAAAATGGTTCACAGGCACGTCAAGTGCCACAACAGGGAGGTGGGTTATCGATAAACGTTTCGTCAGGCGTAACGAAAGAATACGCGTTCCCGAAATCCGGGTTATTAGCGCGGACGGCAAGCAAATCGGAGTGATGCCGCCGCAGGAGGCGCTTCAGATGGCGCGGGAACAGGGGCTGGATCTGATTGAGGTCTCGCCGGACGCGAAGCCGCCGGTATGCCGGATATACGATTTCGGGAAATATGTTTACCAGCTCGAAAAGCAGGAAAAGCAGGCGAAACGAAAACATCATATCATGCACAACAAGGAAATTAAATTAAGCCCGAAAATCCAGGAGCATGACTATCAAACGAAGATGCGAAACGCCGTCAAGTTTTTGACGCGCGGAGACAAGGTGAAACTCAATATGTATTTCCGCGGCAGGGAAGTCCGCCACCTTGAATTGGGCGAGCGAATTCTGGAAAGGGTGATTCAGGATCTCGCGGATATTGCGATCGTTGAAAAAAGGTCGAGTTTGGAAAACCGGTCTATTTTCGTGGCGTTGAACCCCAAACCGGGAAGTAAAAAGAAAACTAAAACCGAAAACGAGGATACCAAACATCATGCCGAAGCTCAAAACAAACAAAGCAATCCGGAAACGATTTAAAATCACTAAACGGGGAAAAGTGATGGCCATCAGAACCAAACGGCGTCACTTGCTCGGTGACAGGAGCCCGTCGAAAAAGCGGCAGTTGCGCAAATGGCAATCGCTGGACAAAATGGACGCCAAGGCGATCATACGGGCATTGCCGTATGGTTGAGCGATGCTGGACGATGGTCACGGAGATTAAGATCACCTGACATAAGTGTTATTCCGAGTTCCATAGGGACGAAGAATCTAAAGGCGAGATCCTTTGATTCGATCATGATGACAAGGTTTTATCAGGCACTACAAATTAAAAAGAGGACAAGGAGCTTAGAACGTTATGCCTAGAGCAACACGCATTCCGGCGACAAGAAAACGCAAAAAGAAATACATGAAGCGCGCGAAAGGTTTTTTCAGCGGACGGCGGAAATTATACCGTTCGGTGAGGGAAACCGTCACCCGCGCCATGGCGTTTTCGACGCGTGACCGGAAGAAGAAAAAAAGAAATTACCGCAATTTGTGGGTGATTCGAATTAACGCGGCTTGCCGCGCGTTTGAGTTGTCCTATTCAAAATTCATATCGGGGCTCAAAAAAGCCGGCGTCAATTTGGACCGCAAGTCCCTGGCCGAAATTGCCGTGAAGGATGAGGCGGGATTTAAAAAACTGGTCGATTTGGCCAAAGGTTAAATTCCGGCGGAAAAAATAATGACGAACCTGGAGCAGCTTCGGGAAGAAATCAAATCGAAGTTTGACCAAGCGGCGGACGCCAAGGCGCTTGAATCGGTTCGTCTCGAATTTTTGGGGCGAAAAGGCAAAATTGCCGGTCTGTTCAAAGAACTGGCGGCGATGCCGGCGCAGGAGCGGCCCGCCCGCGGAAATGATCTCAACAGCCTGAAAGCGTATGCCGAAGACGCTTGCCGCCGGCGCGAATCGGTCATGGCCGGGGCCGGGCAAGGACTGCCGAAGCATTTTGACCCGACGCTGCCCGGAATTTCCTGCCCACCGGGAAAGATCCATCCGATCACGAGAATCATTCGCGAGATTTCCGATATATTTATACGGCTTGGTTTCGAGGTTGTGGACGGCAGGGAAATCGAAACCGAGTATTATAATTTCACCGCTCTCAATATTCCGCTAGACCATCCGTCGCGTGACGCCTTCGACACCTTTTACACGGAAGACGGGCACCTTTTGCGCTCACAAACATCAACCGTGCAAGTGCGTGTGATGAAAGAACGGAAACCGCCTTTGCGGATTATCGCGCCGGGGCGAGTTTACAGGCCGGACGCCGTTGACGCCAGTCATTCGTTTATGTTTCATCAGATTGAGGGCTTGATGGTTGACGACCGGACGACTTTTGCCGACTTGAAGGGTGTACTGCACGTTTTCTTGAGGCAGTTATTCGGCGAAGATGTCCGTCTGCGTTTTCGTCCCCACTTTTTCCCGTTTACCGAACCGAGCGTCGAAATTGATATCAACTGGGGCAAGGGCTGGCTGGAAGTGCTCGGCGCGGGACAAGTCGACCCGGCGGTTTTCAAGGCGGCCGGCTATTCACCGAGAAAGGTTCAGGGATTCGCGTTTGGATTGGGAGTCGAGCGTATCGCGATGCTGAAATTCGGGATTAAAGACATCCGGCTTTTTTACGAAAATGATTTGCGGTTTTTGAGACAATTTTAAATCAAGCTGTTAGCTTTTGGCTATTAGAGCTAAGAGCTAACGGCTAAGGGCTAAAAGCTGATTTATGAAAGTATCGTTTGATTGGCTAAAAGATTATGTGACGGTCAAGGATTCGGCTGAATCGGTGGCGCAGCTCCTGACCATGGCGGGACTCGAAGTCGAACACATCTCGTCATTTGACGGCGATCATGTTTTGACAACCGAAGTGACGACGAATCGTCCCGATTGGCTTTCGCATATCGGTGTGGCGCGCGAGATTCACGCGGTATCGGGCCGGAAGTTCCGTTTCCCTCAGTTGAGCAAGAGGACTGCTTCTCACGGTTCACGCGATTATCAGGTAGTCATTTCGAAAGAAGATAGCGTGTTGTGTCCGTATTATTCGGCGGTTTTGCTGGAGGACGTCGAATGGGGTGAGACGCCCAAACACATGAAGAAGCGGCTTGAGGCCTGCGGAATCCGCTCGATCAATTTTCCCGCGGATGTGACCAATTATGTTTTGCTGGAAATGGGACAGCCGCTTCACGCTTTTTCCGCGGATCGGATTTCCGGCGAGGTTATTTATGCCAGGCGCGCGCATGCCGGTGAAGCGATGGTAGCGATCGATGGAAAGAAATATGAGCTTTTGAAAGACGACCTTGTTATCGCGGATGAGAAGGGGCCGGTCGCGCTGGCAGGCGTGATGGGCGGCAAGGAATCCGAGGTGACGCACGGTACCAGAAAGATTCTGCTTGAGTCGGCTTTCTTCCAGCCCGCTTCCATTCGAAAAACATCGCGCCGTTTGAAGCTTTCGAGCGAATCTTCTTACCGCTTTGAGCGAGGCGTGGATCCGAAATTGGTGGATGTCGCCCGCGAAAGGGCGATTGATTTATTTCTTCAGTATGCCCGTGTCGGCCGTGTCGGCCCGGTCTGCCGGGCGGGAAGGTTGCCTGTCTTTCAAGTGTCTATCCGTCTTGATTTATCGGCAGTCCAAAAAGTTCTGGGCGTTGAGATTCCCGCCGCAAAAATCGTTTCCTTGTTAACACGCCTCGGCATGGAAAAGAAGAAAAAAACAAAAACAGCCGTCACTTTTAACGTGCCGTCATTCCGGCCAGATTTGACACGGCCCGCTGATTTAATCGAGGAAATCGCGCGTTTGCACGGTTACCACAGGATTCCCGAATCGCTGCCGGAAATCAAACCGGCCGCGTTTAGACCGGACCCGGTGCTAAACATCTGCGCGCGCGCGCGCGAAATTTGTACGGCGGCGGGGCTGAACGAAACCGTGACCTTCAGTTTAATCGATCCCTCGCTTCTGCAGCGGCTGGATATCCCCGATAGCGGCTGGGTCCGTGTTTTTAATTCACAGAACCGGGAATTGACACTGATGCGTCCGACCCTGTTGGCGAGCCTGGCGCAGGTTCTGAAAAGAAATTTAAACGTGGGGGAGTCAAGCGTCAGAATATTCGAAGTCGCGGACCGTTATGTGCGGGACAAGGCCGGAGATCTGCCGAAGGAAGAAAAAGTCGCGGCCATCGCGATTTGCGGCGATGCAGCGTTCAACTGGATGGAACCGAAGCGCCGGCTCGGGTTTTATGACCTGAAAGGAATCGTGGAAACATTTTTGCGGGAAATGGGATGCCGTTCCTGTCAGGAATTGCCTTGTCCATTGCCGGGTTTTGACTATGCGACGAGTGTCGTAGACGCCTCGGGTCAAATGCTCGGTTATTACGGCCAAATTTCCGGCCGTTCAGCCAAAGCGTTTGATCTCGATGATGTTTTCTTCTACGCAGAATTTGAGCTGTCCCGTCTGCTTGATTTTTCGCGGACGCCGGTTGTGATAACGGAACTTCCGAAATTTCCTTCATCGCCGCGTGATTTGACGCTGATCGTTGCCGATGACGCCCGGTCCGAAGCGCTCGTCCGTCAAATTTCCGCGCTGGGAAAAGGATGGATCAAACGGGTCGATGTTTTCGACTGTTTTCGCGGCGGAAGAATCCCTGACGGGAAAAAAAGTTTGTCTTTTCGTTTGATATACCAGTCACACGATCGAACGCTTCAAAATCAGGAAGTGAACGAACTTCATTTCTCGATCGTGGACGCGCTTTCCCGCGAATTCAACGCGGAACTTCCGAAAAAATAGTTCAATTTCCCCTTCATTATTTTTTTATTTTGCCGAAAAAATAATATCGAAAAAAGCCGATGTCATTTGTATTTTTGAAAAAAGGTGCTATAATTCAATTAGCCCTGCGGTATTCGAGGCGAGCGGTTGATGTTTTAGAACCGATATGATAATTATGGGAGCTCTAATCGACCGGTGGAGGGCAGGCCTGTTGTTTAGGACGCCTGAAAGCGGTCTGCGGGCACCCACCTAAGAACTGGGTTCTTGGTAAACAATCCGCTTCACGGTACACGCGGGGCTTTTTATTTCCGGATCTTACTCGGCGGTAGACAGACGGTAAATTTCAACATGGACCTTTTTTCAGAGCATTTAAAGCCCTCCCAGAACACACCCGTTCCAATTACCGCGCCCGATGAGGCGCACAGTCAACCGCTTGCTGTCCGAATGCGCCCGCGGTCGTTTGATGAATTCGCCGGACAACAGCATATCCTGGGCGAAGGCAAACTGCTTCGAAGAACAATCTCGGCCGACCGGTTGACCAGTATTATCCTGTATGGCCCGCCGGGCACCGGAAAGACCACGCTGGCTTATATGATTTCCCGAATGACCGGTGCCCGGTTCAAAAATTTAAACGCGGTCACCGCCAATGTGCAGGATCTCCGGCGGATCATAGAAGAAAGCCAGTACGCGAGAAAGGAACTCGCACAGCGGACTATTTTGTTTATCGATGAAATTCACCGTTTCAACAAGGCACAGCAGGATGTCCTGATGCCGGATGTCGAAGACGGCACGCTGATTCTGATTGGAGCCACGACGCATAACCCCTCTTTTTCCATCAACGGCCCATTGCTATCCAGATCGCTTGTATTTGAACTGAATCCTCTGGAGGAGGCCGACTTGACGCGGATTATGCGCCTGGCGCTTGCGGATCGCGAACGCGGATTCGGAAATTTACAGGTCAAAGTCGAAGATGAGGCCATCACGCATATGGTCAAGCATGCCTCCGGTGACGCCCGCCGCGCGCTTAATTCGCTTGAGATCGCGGTGATGACGACGATTCCGGATGCGGCCGGGTTCATTCATCTGACACGCGCCGTTGCCGAAGAATCATGCCAGCGAAAAATTGTTTATTACGATCGGGACGAGGATTACCACTATGATACCGCAAGCGCCTTCATCAAAAGCATCCGCGGAAGCGACCCAGACGCTTCTGTCTATTGGCTGGCCAAAATGCTGTACGCGGGCGAAGATCCGCGTTTTGTGATGCGCCGGTTGCTGA
>CAZFUU010000083.1:0-828 GCA_964522565.1 uncultured bacterium
GGATTATTTCGCGACCGGCAGGTTTGACCGTGCCGAAACCCTGGAAGTGCTTCGAGGAATTTCCGACGGATGCCGCGAGAGCGGCTGTGCCCTGGTAGGCGGGGAAACGGCGATTATGCCCGATTTTTATGCGGACGGCCGTTACGATCTGGCGGGATTTTCCGTCGGCGTGGTTGAGAAATCAGAGATCATTGACGGGGCAAAAGTGAAGCCGGGCGATATTCTTTTGGGGCTTGCTTCTTCCGGTTTTCACAGCAACGGATATTCCTTGCTCAGAAAAGTTTTCAGCGCTCCGGAATTGAAAGGGAAAACCGGGCGCGAATTATTGACGCCGACAAAACTTTACGTCAAGCCCGTTTTGGACGTGCTTTCAAAAGTGCAAGTCCTGGCAGTTTCGAATATTACGGGCGGAGGTTTTTTTGATAATCTGCCCCGCGTTTTACCCAAAGGGTGCGGAGCGCGGATTGACAGCGGCACGTGGAAAATTCAGCCGCTGTTCTGGGACGTGATGGAACGCGCGGGGTATTCGCTGCGGCAGATGTTTCACACGTTTAACATGGGGATTGGAATGGTGCTTGTCCTCCGCAAGGCCGATAGTGCCCGGGCGAAAACAATCCTTGGGAACCATCGGATCGCGTCGTGGGAAATCGGAACGGTCAACCGTGAAGGAACCGTTTCGGTCATCTGAAGTTTCACCGCGAAAAAAAAGAGGGGAATGAAATGAAGGTCTTGGTGATCGGTTCCGGCGGCCGCGAACACGCGCTTGTCTGGAAAATCAAACAAAGCCCGCTCGTCGAAAAAGTATTTTGCGCCCCCGGCAACGCGGGG
>CAZFUU010000083.1:838-6777 GCA_964522565.1 uncultured bacterium
GTGCGTGCCCATTCAGGCGGACAATCAGGACGGCCTTCTCAAATTCGCCAAAGACAACCGGATCGACTTGACGGTCGTGGGGCCCGAAAAACCGCTGGCCGACGGTTTGGTAGATTTTTTTCTCGACGCCGGTTTGAGAATTTTCGGGCCGTCCAAAGAAGCCGCACAGCTGGAAGCAAGCAAGGCGTTTGCGAAGGAATTGATGATTGAAAACGAAGTTCCCACCGCTCAGACCGAAGTGTTTCGCTCCGTCAGCGACGCCAAAAGATTTATCGTGGACCGTGAGCCCCCGTTTGTCATTAAAGCCGACGGGCTCGCGCAAGGCAAAGGGGTCGTTATCGCGGAGTCGTGCGAAGAGGGAATCAAAGTCGTCAATCAAATGATTGATGAGCGGCTGTTCGGGGATTCCGGTAAATGCGTGGTGATTGAAGAGTTTTTGCGAGGCGACGAGCTTTCCATCTTGCTGTTAACGGACGGCCAGAATATCGTTTCGCTCGCGAGCTCGCAGGATCACAAGCGCGCGTTTGACGGCGATCGCGGCCCGAATACGGGCGGCATGGGCGCTTATTCGCCGTGTCCGGTTGTTTCCGATGAGGAGGTTTCTCGCATTGTTGAACTGACGGCCCGGCCCGTGATTGACGGTTTGCGGCAGCGGGGCATCCTTTATCAGGGCCTGCTCTACGTCGGCATCATGATGACTGATGCAGGCCCGCGCGTGCTCGAATACAACGTGCGGTTCGGAGATCCCGAAACACAGGCGGTGTTACCGCGCCTCAAAACGGATCTTGTTCCGCTTATGATGGAAATCACGGACGGCAATTTGACGACGCAAAAACTCGAGTGGGATCCGCGGCCGTGCGTTTCGGTCGTGATGGCATCGGGCGGATACCCGAATCAATACCGGAAAGGAATCGAAATAAACGGGCTTGAGAAAATCCGTGACGAGCAGGCGGTCGTTTTTCACGCCGGAACGGCAAAAAATGAAGCCGGGAAAATTGTGACGGCCGGCGGCCGGGTCCTGGCGGTTTCGGCGCTTGGAGCCAGTTACAAAGAGGCCTGCAGCCGCGTTTACGCGTGCGTTTCTCAAATTGAATTCGAAGGCGGATTTTATCGCAGGGACATCGCAAAACGGGTTTTTTTAAATCAAAAGGAGGCGCGGTCATCATGACGACACAGGTTTGTATTGTGATGGGGAGTGACAGTGATTTGGAAATCATGAAAGAGGCGACCCGGGTTTTGTCGGAGTTTGGAATCGGATTTGAAGTCAGGGTGATGTCGGCGCACCGGAGCCCGAAACTCGTTGCCGAATATGCCGGGGGATTGATCTCAAGGGGAATCAAGGCGGTCATCGCGGGCGCCGGTGGCGCGGCGCATCTGGCCGGCGTGATTGCGGCGCACACGACTCTCCCCGTCATCGGCGTCCCGATTGATGCGACGCCGCTTCAAGGGTTGGACGCGCTTTTGGCGACGGTTCAGATGCCGAGCGGAATTCCGGTTGCGACGGTGGCAGTCGGAAAAATGGGCGCGGCCAACGCGGGAATTCTTGCCGCGCAGATAATTGGTACCGGTTCGAAAGAAATCGCCGAAAAGCTGGTCGAACACAAAAAAAAGCTGGCCGATTCGGTCGTCGAGAAAAACAGGCGGATACAGGAAAAAATCTAGCGGGATGAAGACGACGATTATCAAACTGAATCCGAAACACCCCGATCCGAACCAGATCCGGGAAATTGCTTCACAATTGGCCAACGGCAAATTGGTCGCGTTTCCGACAGAAACGGTTTACGGGATCGCTGTCTCCGCGTCCCACCCGGATGCGGTCGAGCGGTTGTACGCGCTGAAAGGCCGTCCGGAGCAAAAACTTTTCACCTATCACATCGGGCGGCTGGGAACGCTGGAACGCCTTGAATTGAGCAAAAATCCTGTGTTTGAGTATTTCGTCGATCTTTTTTTCCCGGGCCCCGTGACGTTAATCGCTTCGAATGACCAAGGCCGGAAAATCGGGATTCGTTTCCCGAAAAATCCGCTTGCGGCCGAACTGGTCGATCGGACGGGAGTACTGGTTTTGGCCACCAGCGCGAATCGTTCCGGTCAGGCCTCCCCGGTTTCCGTGGATGATGTGTTAGACGCTTTTTCCGGCGAACTGGACGTGATTATTGACGGAGGGAAAACCGAGTTTGGCATAGATTCCACCGTTGTCGACACGACGGTCATGCCGCCCGCGGTTTTGAGGCCGGGCGCCATGCTCGCCGAAGTTGAGCGGGCGATTCATCAGGTTACCCAAAACCGTTTTACGCGAAAACGGATTTTGATTGTATGTACCGGAAACACGTGCCGCTCACCGATGGCCGAGTGCTGGCTTACGGCGGAACTGAAAAAACAGAAATATTCGGAGCAAATCAAGGTCCGTTCATGCGGGATTTACGCCCGTGACGGCGGGGGAATGTCGGTGGAGTCGGAGCTGGCGCTTAAAAACGACGGAGTGGAACCGGGCGATTTTCGCGCCAGCTTGTGCCGGCGCGAAGACGTGCTCCGGTCGGATATCATTTTGGCGATGTCGGGAGAACACCGGAAATTCATTTCGGAGCTTTGCCCCGAAGCGGCGGACAGAATAATTTCATTGGATATTTCTGACCCGATTGGTTTATCATTGGATCATTACGAGAAATGTTACACCGCGATTAAGGAAAAAATCAGCAAGCACTGGAAAGAGATTGTAAAATGATTGTCATTTCATCGGATCACCGGGGAGTGGAGCTCAAGAGGGAAGTACTCAGCTGGCTTCGCGAGAAAAAATACGCGGTCGAGGATCTCGGCCCACAATCCGGCGACTCGGTCGATTATCCGGATTATGCGCTGAAAGTCGCGCAATCGGTCGCCTCAGGCAAGGCCGAAAAAGGAATCGTCATTTGTCATTCCGGAATCGGCGTTTCGGTGTCGGCAAATAAGGTGAAGGGAATCCGCGCGGCGCTTTGCCAGACGGCGGAGCAGGCGGAGCTGTCCCGCAAACACACGGACGCCAACGTCCTGTCGCTTCCGGCGGGTTTTGTGTCGAAAGAACTGGCAAAACAAATTGTTGAGATTTTTCTTCAGACCGGATTTGAAGGCGGCCGCCACGCCGACCGGCTGAGCAAAATTAAAAACATTGAGGATGGAAAATGACCGACGCGATTACCGATTTTGATCGGTTCAAATCACTCAAACGGCTCAAGGAAGTCGATCCGGATATTTACAACGCGGTCCGTCTTGAGCTCAAGCGGCAGAGCGAGAACATTGAGCTCATCGCCAGCGAAAATTTTACGTCACTGGCGGTGATGGAGGCGGCCGGAACGGTATTGACGAATAAATACGCCGAAGGATATCCCCAGAAACGCTGGTATGGCGGCTGCCGGTATGTTGACGTGGTCGAAAGCCTGGCGATAGACAGGGCAAAAAAACTGTTCGGTGCCGAATACGCCAATGTCCAGCCCCATTCCGGCACAAGCGCGAACATCGCGGTTTTCACGGCTCTCTTGAATCCCGGCGACAAGATTCTGGCGATGAACCTGGCTCACGGCGGGCACCTGTCGCACGGCCATCCCATGAATTTTTCCGGAAAATTTTATCAAATTATTCCTTACGGCGTAAGCCGGGAAAACGAACAAATTGATTATGACGAGCTGGAACGCCTGGCGCGGGAGCACAAGCCGAAAATGATTTTGCTCGGGGCTTCGGCGTATCCCCGCGTCATTGACTTTAAAAGGGGAAGGGAAATCGCCGACCAGGTTGGCGCGCTTCTGATGGTTGATATGGCGCACTTTGCGGGCCTTGTCGCGGCGGGCGTCCATCCTTCGCCGGTCCCTTATTCGGATGTGGTCACGACGACGACACACAAGACGCTTCGCGGCCCGAGGGCGGGTTTGATCCTTTGCAGGGAAAAATACGGAAAAGCGATTGATTCGGCCGTGTTTCCGGGAATTCAGGGCGGCCCCTTGATGCATGTCATTGCCGCCAAAGCGGTCGCGCTGCACGAAGCGATGCAGGAGCCGTTCAAGGCCTACGCCCGGCAAATCGTCGTGAACGCCAAAACGCTCGCCTCCGAAATGGCGAAACGCGGTTTCCGTGTGGTGTCAGGCGGAACGGACAATCACCTGATGTTGATTGACGTGAAGGTCAAGGGATACAACGGCAAGGAAGCCCAGGAATATCTGGACGCGGTCAAAATCACGGTCAATAAAAACATGATTCCGTTTGACCAGGAATCGCCTTTTAAAACTTCCGGTATCCGCCTGGGAACGCCCGCCGTGACGACGCGGGGAATGGAAGAAAAAGAAATGGTTTCCATTGCCAAATGGATTGACATGACGCTTCAGGCGCCTGCCGATGAGAAAAATTTGGAATTGATCTGCCGGGAAGTCGAGGTCTTGACGAAACGGTTTCCCCTGTATCCGGAATTATCATACGAATAAGGGAAGGGAGTGGGCCCGGGATGCGCTGCCCCTATTGCCAGGAAGAAGACGACAAAGTAGTTGATTCCAGATCTTCGAACGAAGGGTCTGTGGTTCGCCGCAGGCGGGAGTGCACGAAGTGCAACCGCCGTTACACGACGTATGAGCGCATCGAGGAAATCCCGCTGTTCGTCATCAAGAAAGACCAGCGCCGCGAAACATACGACCGCAATAAAATCTTGTCCGGCATCCACCGCGCATGCGAGAAACGCCCGGTTCCCGCGGAAATTCAGGATCAAATCGTCGGCGACCTTGAAAAAATGCTCGAAAAAAAATACGAAAAAGAAGTTCCTTCCTATGTGATAGGGGAATTCGTCATGGATGCCTTGGCGAAAGTGGACCAGGTCGCTTACGTCCGTTTCGCGTCGGTTTACCGGCAGTTCAAGGACGTTTCCCATTTTATGAAGGAATTGAAAGTCCTGCTCGCCAACAGTAAAAAATAGTGGCCGCCGGCAACAAGCCGTCCGCGGTTCAACCGGCCGCTATCGCCGAATTCGCCGCTACTGACCGCTGATGACGCGGCGCAACCTCAAATAGCAAAAAATGATACAAATAGAGTTCGCCTTGGCCCGGCCGCCGGTGTTATAAGCCGTCAGCGCTTCTGCCAATGCGCGGGCCGGCACGCCGGAATTCATTCGATAGGCAGTAAAGTCGGAAGCGTTTTTCGCCGAATCTTTAAGCAGATAAAAATCCGAAAAAGAGGAGTGTTTGATATGGGAAAATGCATGAGACAGGGAGCTGTGGCAGGATTATTGACGGGATTGATTATGATTCTCACACAGCCCTTTCATCCGCCCGCCGGTTTAATACCGGAACTCGTGACTTTTTTAACCACCGTTCCGATTTGGCTCGCGGCCATGGTGTTTCCGGGGTATTTGCCTCCGCTTGCCGAAGCGGCGATGATTTTGATGTATCTGATCGCGATGGGAGCATTGATCGGCGCGGCTTTCGACTTGAAACCGATCTGGGGATGGTTTCTGGTGATCGCGCTGGCGATTCATCATTACATGATTTACGAGTCGATCGGGCGCGGAATGAGTGAAATCATCCAGGGGATCATGGGTTATTTTGCCGGATGATTCCGGAACGTTTTGATGCGCTTCGGCCCCTCGGCCACTTCCTTGACCCTTGTCCTGCCCGAAAAATGCTGGTATGATTTTTTGCCATGAATACGGAGACACAGGACATTTGGGCCGGGGAACGAAACGCGATGGTTCGCGCGCAAATCGAAGCGCGCGGCGTGAGGGACGAGAGAGTTCTGGATGCCATACGGCGGGTGCCGCGTCACGCGTTTGTTCCCGACCAGCTGATTTTATCGGCTTATACGGACGGCCCGCTGCCCATCGGATTTGATCAAACGATTTCCCAGCCCTATATTGTGGCCTTGATGACCGGGCTTCTGGATATTCAACGGGCCGACCGGGTACTTGAAATCGGAACGGGATCGGGTTACCA
>CAZFUU010000084.1:0-6705 GCA_964522565.1 uncultured bacterium
CCTGAAGACGCCGCGGCCGGTGAGACACCTGCGGGCGCAACCAAGGCGTCATAACCCATGGCGAATCATCTCCACCAGCAATCGAAAATCGTTGTTCAGAAATGTGACCAGTCGCGTGCGGAAGCGGCCCGGCAGTTGATTGAGAGAATCTTGAAACAGGAATTCCCGAGTGAAAGCCAGGCCTACCCCACACAGGATATCGAGGATGTGACTCGATCATACGGAAATCTGGGCGAGGCGTTTTTTGTCGCGATTGACGGTGAGAAAGTTATCGGCACGGTCGGAATCAAAAGGGAAGATGACCGGACGGCATTTTTAAGGCGCTTGTTTGTCTCGACAGAATACCGCGGAAAAAAGATCGGCGAAAAGCTGGTGGAGCGCGCGATTCAGTTTTGCACGGAAGTCGGGTATGACGAAATTGTTTTCAAAACGACATCGACGATGGAGCGCGCCCTTCGGTTATGCAAGAAAAAAGGGTTTGTGCAAAAAGCCCATATCGATCTCGGGCCGATTCAACTGCTCAAATTCGCTTTGTATTTAAAAAACGGAGCGCACGTTAAAAACGGACGGTGAGAAAAACGGGGTTTGGCCTTGATGGTTACATTATTAGCCCGCTCGAAAGAAGATGAAATGACGCCACTGGACGAAAAACAAATTCAAGAGCGACTTTATGGCAAATATCATAAAGAAGCCGTTAAACCCTCTGCCGGCATCCCTCCCCTCAAGAAAAACGACGGGAAACAGGATTCCAATATCGCTTCCGATGCGCCCAAAATTGGGGAAAAATCATCAGGGGGGGAGGGCATGGGGCTCCCTTCGATGGGGTCTTTTATGGCTTTTTTGTCTCATGTGCCCTGGAAATTTATCGGTGCTTTAGCGGGCGCTTTTGTGACAACCTTATTGCTGGTACATCTCATTTCCAGTTTTGTATCACGCGTGAAGCCAGAACCCTCGGATATCCCGGCGCCCAAAACACAAAAGCCTGTTGTTGTCACTCCCATGCCAGGCAGTGGACGCATCTCCGCATCTACCCCGTCACGGCAGATTGCAGTGAAGGAACAACTCACGACGCCTGCTCCTGTTGTGCCTCGGCCGGTCAAGACCGAGACAACGGCTTCACAGCAAATAACGGCGCCTGTCGCTTCTCCGGCACCTGTTCCGCCCGCAGCTTCGGAAGACGCGACGAGGGGGAGGTTTTACGGTGTTCAGGTTTGCACCTACCAACGCAAGGCCGACGCGGAAACGCTGGTCAATGATTTGAATCAGAAAGGATTTAATTCGTTTTTCAGAGAAGTCCCCGGCCAGCAGCGTTCCTTTTTTGTGGTGTTTTTAAATCGGTCGAAGACATACGCTGAAGCACAAAGCGTGCTCGCAAAATTCAAGGCACACGAAGCTTCCTCGGAATTTCGTGACGCATTCATCAGATCGATCTAACCGAAGGAGCGCATCATGGTATGGCAAGGCATGAACCAGCGGACATTCCCGCGAGTCAATGTGGCGTGTGATTTGACCATCGATATCCCTTCGGCAAGCGTGATGAAAACAAAAACGGAAAACCTTGGCGCCGGCGGTGTCTGCGTGATCCTGGATAAGGGATTGGACAAGCTCTCTACGGTTCATCTGCAAATCATGTTGACGGATGACGCGAATCCTGTGAAATGCGACGGCAGAATTGTATGGCTTGTCTGCACCAAACAACCGGGGCTCAATGCGACGCGGGTTGAATATGATACCGGCATCGAATTTACCAACCTGGAAGAATCCGACCGGGAACGGATCAGCCGATTCATCCAGAAATTTTCCCGGTGTTAATCCCATGGCTGACGAATTTTCATTCGATATCGTTTCGGAAGTCAATTTTCAGGAAGTCGACAACGCCATCAATCAAGCGCTGAAAGAAATAGCGACCCGGTTCGACTTTAAAGGGACAAACTGTCATCTGTCATTCGATCTGCAAAAAAAAGAAATATCGCTTCTCGCCGACAACGATATGCATCTCAAGAGCTTAATCCAGATTTTACAGGAAAAATTCGCCAAGCGGGGGGTCTCGGTCAAAACGCTGAACTTCAAGCCGATTGAAAAAGCGATGGACGGAATGTTGCGCCAAAACGCCGAAATTCAGCACGGCATTCAGCAGGAAAAGGCAAAAGAAATCGTCAAGAAAATCAAGGAACATAAAATTCGCGTTCAGGCCTCTATCCAGGGTGACAAAGTGCGGGTATCTTCGAAAAGCAAGGACGCTTTACAGGAAGCAATTCAAATTGTAAAGGCGCAATTTTCTGATATCCCCCTTCAATTTATTAACTACAGGTGATCGATGTTCGGTAACATTGCAAACTTGATTCAGTTGGCGCAGGACCCTCATTTCCGGAAATTCCTTTCTGACCCCCGCGTCCAGGATATGATGAAGGACCCGGAATTTAAACAGGCGGTCCGGGATAAGAACGTTTTGCAACTGATGTCCAATCAACGGTTTGCGGAGATTCTAAAAGACCCCGAAATCCGTTCGGCGATTGAGGGGCTTGGAAAAAAGTTCAAGGCATAGAAAAGCGAACCGGGGCAATATTTTTTTGGCTTTTTTGGGGCGCGCCCTTGAATTTTATGAATCACGTGTTATACTTCATTTAGCGCTTAAAAAAGTCATTTAGCGCGGGGGGAAATATCTGACGGTGAAGCAGCTATCATGCTTCAAAAATTATGCTAACTGAAGGGAGGCGTGGGATGGAAAGAGAACGCCGAAAATTCAAAAGATTTGATGCCTATATGACGGTGCATATGAGGGGGCAGGAGGAGGACGGAGAACATACCGGATTGAGCCGGGACCTGTCACGTGAAGGAATGAAAGTGAGCGCGCCAAAAGCGATAGAAAATGGCTCGATCGTCGATCTTGAGATTGATTTGCCGGATGACACAAAGCCGGTGAGAACGACCGCCAAAGTCATGTGGGTGAAACCGGACGGAAGCGAAAGAAGCGGATTTAATTACGGCGTCAATTTTCTCTTAATGGATCCCATTGACAAGTTCCGGGTGCTGGATTATGCCTATAATCACTGGCTTGAAACCAAGGTAAATGATTATTCCGATCCGGAAGAAGTTTCGGATATTAATTAATTCCCGTAAACCCCGTACCACGCCTTCACAGGCGTGGCCTTGGGGAATACCCTTCGGGAAAATCGTGCCCATCCATCCCCGTCTTCACAGCCGGGGCTTTGCGTGTTACGGGGTAAAAAATGCCGCGCAGGCACCAATTCAAAGAGCCGAAGCGGCACCATGCAGCGAGAGTAAAATAGCGTTTCGAAACGCTATGAGCGACGATTCAACGCAACATATGAAGTCAGCGAATGCATGGCCTTCTCTCATACAAATCTGCAATCTTGCCGATAATCTATAACACCATCACTTAACCATTTGCGGCGGATATGACATGTTATTGAATTTATTTTTTCGCGGCTTTCGGCGGGATAACAAAAAAAAGCCGGCACCTGTTCTCTTGAATGCCGATAACGTTTCACTGGCCAATATTCCGATTTTTTCTTCCCTTGACGTTCGTCAGGTCAGGGAAATTGAAAAAAACGGCAGGATCGTAGAGTTCAAGAAGGGCGAAATCGTTTATCAGGCGGGAGAAGCACCGGACGGGTTCTATGTGGTCATTTCCGGGAGATTTGTCCTGGTCGGGCAGACGGGGAAATCCGTCGCGATATTTTCTCGCGGCGACTATTTTGGCGAAAGTTCTATCCTCGCGGGCAGGTCTCGGAGCGCTGCTGTACGCGCTCAAAATAACGGGCTTGTGCTAAAAATCGAGAAAGATGCTTTCCTCCGATTGCTGGGAAAAATCCCCGCCTTGTCTCTGCATCTCAGCAGGACGCTGGGAGCTCGCCTCGCCAGCGGCGTCAGCGACAGTCAAATTGCCCAGACAAAGGTGATCGCCGTTTATGCCTGGGGCGAGGCCTTATGCCGAAGCGATTTCAGTTTCCATCTGTCCTCTGAACTGTCGGCGAGCGGCAGGAAATCTATTTTGATTTCTTTTCGCGAAGCAAGCGATCACACACCCGGATTTTTTTCCGGCCAGGCTCCGACATCCGCTCCCGCAACAATTGACGACAACCTACTCGCGTCATTACAGGAGAAAATAGTGAGGTTGAGCCCTGCCAGCGATGTATTGTGTCTTCATTGTTCGTCCTCGGCTGTGACAGACGAGCGATTAACTTCAAAACTGATGGGCTTGCTGATTGAGCAATACGATTTTATCGTCATGGATATTCCGGCAAAAAAAAATGGCGACTTTGACCGGTTTTTATATCAGGCGGACATCCTCTATTGTCTGGTCAAGACAACGGACGCTTCAACCCGGGAATTTGAGGCGTTCATGACAAAGGTCGAAAATCAAATGGGATTCATGAAAAATGAAATTCGCCTGATCGGGATCTCTGGCGAAATGCCGTTGACCCCGGAGAATATGGACCGATCGCGTGCTTTTTTCAGCGTTATTCCGGAGCGTCTTTACACCGCCGAAGAAGAACGTCAAAAACCCTTTGCGGAACGCGAACTTCAGGCCCGATGCGCCAGCACCATGCGCTATTTAGGACGGGAACTGTCAGGAGATTTGGTCGGATTGGCGCTTGGCTGCGGAGCGGCGTTTGGTTTTGCTCATATCGGAGTTATTCGCGTATTGGAGCAAGAAAATATACCGGTTGATGTGATTGCCGGCAGTTCCATCGGGGCGGTTGTGGGAGCGTTGTGGGCCGCCGGTTATGATTCCGCGGCAATTGAAAAAATAGGAAAAACATTGAGCGGCAAGTCCGCTTTTTCTCAACTGGTCGGATTGGGCGATTTCTCTGCGCCGCATTTGGGATTTCTAAAGGGATTTCAAATCTCCCGCTTCCTGAGAAAGTATCTGGGACACCGGACATTCGAGGATCTCGAACGCCCGTTAAAAATTGTTGCGACAAATTTAATGACTGCCGAAGAGGTGGTCTATGACCGTGGGGACGTCGTGGACGCGATTCGGGCGAGCATTTCGATTCCCGGAATACTTCAACCGGTCAAATACAAGGATCAGTTCCTGATCGACGGGGGTGTGGTCGATCCCCTGCCGGTTCAGATTTTGAACCGCTATGGCGCCAAAAAGATTATCGCGGTTGACGTGTTGCCGTCTTCTGAGGATTATGTCCAGTATTTTCGGCAATTCAAGGAGCGGGTGAATCCGTCGCGTCATGCCGGCACGGCTGAAAAAAATGGAATTTGGGGAAAAATGAGACGTTTATTTAAACAGGAATATCGGCCGAATATTTTTACCGTTTTAATGAATACCATCCAATTTATGGAACACCGGCTGGCGCAGGCAAGCGCGCGTGAGGCGGACGTGGTGATTCATCCTATTCTTCAAGATAGCCACTGGGCTGAATTTTACTCGGTGGAAAAATTCGTGCAGGAAGGCGAGCGGCAAGCCAGACATCATTTGCCTGAAATAAAAAAATTAGTTGAAGAAAATTAATCGCAATAAACCGGAAAGGGATGCCATCCATGAAGGATCGTGTCGCGATTGTAACGGGAGTCAGACTGCCTCAAGGGCATTTTGGAGGCGCCTATAAACATTTGGCGGCGCAGGATTTGGGGGTGTTAGCCGCCCGCGGAATTTTTAAAAGAGCCGCGATTTCCCCGGAACGCATCGATGAGATTGTTTTCGGTTGCGTGCTTCAGCAAAGCGATGCGCCCAATATTGCCCGTGTCATCGCGCAGCGGTGCGGTATTCCAGACAATGTTCCGGCCTTTTCTGTTCAACGCAACTGCGCATCCGGGCTTCAAGCCATTGTTTCGGCGGCGCAAATGATCCGGCTCGGAGAAGCCAACGTGGTTCTGGCCGGCGGCATTGAATCGATGTCTTCGTATCCGTTTGTGAACCGCGACTTGCGGTTTGGGAAACGGTTGAGAAATTCAGAGATGGTCGACACGCTTTGGGAAGGATTAAGGGACCCGATTTGCGGAAAGTTAATGGGAGAAACCGCGGAAGGTTTAGCGGAAGAATTCGGGATTTCCAGGAAAGAACAGGATGAGTTTGCTTTTGGCTCCCACCGCCGCGCGATCGAAGCGGTGAAAAGCGGCAGGTTTGCCGATGAAATTGAACCTGTCGATTTGTCTGAATGGAGTCGCACTTTAACTAAAAAAGAAAAACAGGTGATTCAATGGGATGAACATATTAATCCCGAGTTGACCATCGATTCTCTTGCGGGCTTGAAACCGGTTTTTAAGAAGGATGGCACCGTCACAGCCGGCAACTCTTGTCCCATTTCAGACGGGGCTTCATGCGTTCTGATGATGAGTGAATCAGCAGCCGCGGAGCATGGGCTTACGCCGCTCGGGTTCGTCAAGTCGTATGCTTTTGCGGGACTGAATCCCGAGCGCATGGGGTTAGGGCCGGTCGAAGCCATCCCCATCGCGTTACGGCGTGCCGGCATGAGTTTGAAGGATGTGGGTTTGGTTGAAATTAACGAGGCATTTGCGGCTCAATATCTCGCGTGTGAGCGTTTGCTGAAACTTGACGGGAAGCATGTCAATGTGAATGGAGGAGGGATAGCGATCGGACATCCCGTGGGTGCTACAGGAACACGATTGGTCGTGACGCTTCTCTGTGAAATGAAGCGTCGCAACATTCAGGCAGGACTTGCCTCGATGTGTATTGGGGGCGGTCAGGGCGGGGCGGGTCAG
>CAZFUU010000085.1:0-6671 GCA_964522565.1 uncultured bacterium
TGCCGTGGACTTCATATCCTTTCTCTAACAACAACTCCGTCAGATAAGATCCGTCCTGGCCCGTGATACCTGTCAGAAGTGCTTTTTTAGTCATAATACAGATTCCTTTCAATGAACCGCTTTCACACGTTTTGAACTGATATGCAGGAGTGAAAGCAGGTTCATCAGGTGGTTTTTAACCTCCGGCCTCAAGGCGTTCAGGATATGGGGATTTTCCTCAGCCATTTCGAGCACGGAAAATAAATGATCCTGGGACGACTCAAGCGTCAAGGTTGCGTTAATCCGTTCCGCGATTTTTAGAATATGCATGCATTCCAGAAGAAGTTCGGGTGAGAGGTGCCCGATCAGTTTTTCCGTCCGTTTTTCAAGTTCGCGGTTCAGGAAATCGGCGACATGATTCTTTTTCAATTTGACGTCAAAGGCCTTTGCCATTTCGATAATTCTGTAAATCGGCGCCGCTTTTTGGAGATTGAATCCGTTGTCCGCGAGTGATTGCATCGCTGAATTGAGACGCTTCATCAGGGTATGCGCCGCCGCAAATTTGATTTCATCCGGAAGCGGCAGGCCCACCGAGTGAAACAGCTCATTGACCTTTTTGTTCTCATCATAAAGCCGTTCCTGCTGAACGCAAATCGCATCGACCACTTCTTTGGTCAGGAGGGAAATAATTTTCATCCGCTCTTCGATGGGCAGGTCTTTGAGCGAGTAATAGGTTTCGCCGAAGGAAGCGTCGATTTTTCGAAGCAATTCGACGATGTGCGTCGATTCGATATTTTCGAATAACTCGTTTTCAATCGATTTCACTTCCCCGTCCGATTCGACCACTTTAACCGAGGAATGAAAATCATACTGGCCGAACCTGACCACCACAAATACATAATCATGCTGTTCCCGCGTAATGATCGAAATAATTCGCATATGCCCAAAGTGAATAGACAGATCGCCTACCTGCTCCCTGCGCTGATGCAGGACATTCATGTCATAGCAGTAGTGCTCGATTTTGCCTTCCGTAGGCATACATTCGTCAAACATCGCGCAAATGGCATGACAGCTGACCAAATGCGCGGGTGACACCATCGCGGGCCGTATCATTTTTTCATAAATTCCGCGGCCATCCCGCAATTTCGAAAGATTACTGCGCGCCTGCGACAGTTTTTCGAGAAAATTCTCTTCGCATGACTGCCCCGTAAGTTCCTGCGCCAATTGAACGACGCGAGCGGCATACTGAATGATCTGAACCGTTTCGATCCCGGAAAGTTCGGTAAAAAACCAGCCGCAGCTCGTATACATCAACATGGCGTGGCGCTGCATTTCAAGCAGCTTGAGGCAAGTCACCGTCGTGTTATCGGTCACCGGAACTTTCAGATGCTTCTCCATAAATGCGCGAATGTTGCCCGGCGACCGGTTGAGAATCACTTCGATATAACCGTCCCGGGCCGCCCAAGCGTCATGAAAATACACAGCCCCGATCCGGTCGAAAATTTCCGCGCAATGATCCCTTAAATAGTCCAGCGCGTCCCGAAGCGGTCTTCGCCAGTATTGGTTCCATTCGCCCGGCCCGCCGCCTCTGCATCCGCAGTGTTCCTTCCAGCGCTTGATGCCATGCGCACAGCTCCAGGAGGCGCCCAGTCCTTCATCGCCTTCGTAGAGCTGAACTTCATACCTGGGGGGATTTTCAGCCAGAAATTCGCCGTAATTGACAATCCGCAACCCGCGCGACTGCGCTTCGATGTGAGTTAAGTATGCCAACGCGCGATCCGCGAAGTGCTTATGATGCCCGAAAGTTTCTCCGTCGGTTGCCAGATGCATCAATTGATAACTGCTATTGGAATAATCGAATACCGATTGAATCCGGTCGGCCAGCATTTTTGCGTCCCGCGTTACATCGGTAAAGCTGATGTCCCGCGAAATCGGGCCGTCATAAAAGAAAAGATCTATAAATTTATTTTTTTCTTTCTCCGAATAAAACCGGTATGGTTGCCTGGGGTCAATACTGCCGATATGTATTTTCCTCCATTCCTGACTGCCGATTTCGCGAACCGCCTGCGCCTGATGAGGGGCCAGGATTGTAAATAAAATTCCTTCCTGAATCAGCACCTCCAGCGTCGCGCGGTCACAAGCGGTTTCCGGAAGCCAGATACCTTCCGGCGACCTTCCGTACCGGATTTTGAATTCCTCAACTCCCCAGCGAACCTGGGTCACTTTGTCTCTTTCATTGGCAAGCGGCATAATCATATGGTTATAGACCTGCGCAATGGCATTGCCGTGCCCACGGTGCTCTTTTCTGCTGATCAAGTCCGCTTCGAGGATTTTCCGGTACGTGCCGGGATGATTTTCGACCATCCAGGACATCAGGGATGGCCCGAAATTGAAACTGATGCTCTCGTAATTGTTGACGATATCCAGAATTTTTCCGCTGTCAAATACGCGCGCTTTGCAATTCGGGAGGTAACATTCGGAATGAATTCGTTCGTTCCAGTCGTGAAAAGGGGCGGCGCTTCGCTGAGGTTCGACGTACTCCAGCCACGGATTTTCCCGCGGCGGCTGATAAAAATGCCCGTGTATGCACAAGCACTTGTTCGTGGACATTCGAAACTCTTTTCGATTATTTTCGTTTTGACGCAAAAGCCGGAACGGATTTCAAATCGTACAAAGCAGTCAAATAATCACGGATGCCTTCTTCTATTGAATAACTGCACTGAAAACTCAATATCTTTTTCAGTTTGCGCGTGTCCGCCTGTGTTTTGTTTTGATAGAAATCATAGGGGTTTTCAAAATAATCAGGAGCCAGTTTTGTTTTCAGCGTGCTGTTGATAATTTCAATCAGCCGGTTAAAGCTTGTCGCGACGCCGGTGCCTGTGTTGACAACGGCACTGCGTTTGGCGTTCACGGCCGCCAGGTTCGCGCCCACGACGTCCTTGACGTAGATATGATCGCGTTTTTGTTCGCCGTCGGTGAAAATTCTCGGGCGCTTCCCGGAACGGATCTGCTCGGCCAGTTGAAAAATCATGCTCGCGGCCTTTCCCTTGTATCGCTCTCTCAGGCCAAAGACGTTGAAATAACGAAGGCCGACGATGTGCAGTTTCATCTCATGCGCGGCCTCCATGGCAATTTGATCCCCCACGAATTTAGAATAGGCATAAACATTCAGCGGGCTGAGCGTGATATCTTCACACTGGGGCGCCGGCAAATTCCCGTAAACGGATGCCGAGGAAGCATAAACCAGTTTTGCCCGATGCCTGGCCGCGTAATGAATCACTTTGCGCAGGCCTTCGACATTGGTAAAAACCATCTTTCTCTGGTCCATGACCGTTGTGTCCGTAATCGCCGCCTGATGAAAAACAACATCGTACCGATCCAGCTTTTCCCAATCGACCGTATTCACATCCTGGGCAATAACATCCCCGTGAAAACCGGTCAAATTATGAAAATCACCCGAAGAAAAATCGTCTATCACCAAAACCTTGGATCCCTGCGCCTCAAGCTCAAGCGCAAGATTAGAACCGACAAACCCGGCTCCTCCCGTTACAATCGCTTTCACATTCTCCTCCTGTCACTTAATCAAATGAAGTACTTCTCAATTGGATAAAAATGAGCTTTATTATAAGTGGAAACTGAATTTGTTGCTACTGGAAAGAAAACTGCGGAAGAAATTGCCCTATCCGCAAACAATCGGCTTACTCTCCCAAAACCTGCTTGATTTGCTGCAGAAATTCCTGTGGTTCATACGGCTTGGAGATATACCCGGCAATCCCCTCCGGGCCGAACAACTCCATCATGGCTGATTTCGGTTTTCCCGAGAAAACAATAACGGGGATTGCTGAGACCTCTGTATCGCGCTTCAGTTCGCGAATCACTCCGAAACCGTCCAATCCGGGCATAATCACGTCCAGCAAAATCAAATCGGGTTTCAAACGGCGGGCATCGGCCAGTGTCTTGTCACCCATCGTCGCGGACACCTTATATCCGGCCGCCTCTAAACGAATCCGGGCGGTTTCAAGAATATCCGCTTCGTCATCTGAAATTAAAATATGTTTTGGCATGATGTTATTTCCTTTACTAAATTATCGGTATCGCTTGGAATCTCTTGACCCGTTTTTCTTCTTCTTTTCCTGTCTTTTCTGCTGATTGCGGAGATAAAAGAAATAACCGAGCAGTGTCTTCGCGTCAACAATTTGGCCACCTTCAACCATCCGGGTTAACTGCGGAAGTGTGACAATCCGCCGGACCAGATATTCATCCTTATCTTTTTCGGCAAATTCAGCTCTTAAATCTTCCGCCAGGAATAAATGCATATATTCCTTCGAGAATCCCGGTGCCGGATAAAATTCAGCCAATTTGCGCCAACGCCGGGCGCAAAAGCCGGTTTCCTCGATAATTTCACGCTTGGCGCAAGATAAGGGCGACTCCCCTTTTTCGATTGTTCCGGCCGGAAATTCCCATATCCGGTTATCGACGGCGGGCCGGTATTGCTTGATCAACACCAGTTCACCTCCGGCAAGAACCGGCACGATGACGGCCGCGCCGGGATGAAAGATGATGTCATGATGCATTAATTTGTGATCGGGCGTGCTTTTTTTGACCCGCTTCAATTCAAAAACGCGCCCCTTGTAAATTTGCTCTATGCTGATTGTTTTAAATTCTTGCCTTGCTTTGATCATCGTTTCTCTTGATTCTCATATCGTTAACGCATTGATTATTTCCCTTGTCGCGCGCGCGACAAACGACCTTTTATCATGAATTTCTATCCATTTCAAACGCTCTTCCCTGCGGAACCATGTCATTTGCTTTTTGACAAGATGCCGCGTCCTGAGCTTGATCTCATTGACCGCCGAATCCATCGTCCGTTTCCCGGCAAGGAATTCCAGCAATTCGCGATAACCAATCGCCGCGCGCGCGGTTTTTGAAAGCCCCTTGTGCTTCAGGCGCTTCACCTCCCGAAGCCAGCCGTTGTGAATCATCGTATCAACGCGGTTTTCGACTCGACGGTAAAGAAGCTCCCTCGGCCATGTCAGCCCCAAAAGCCGGATCGTGTAGAACGAAGCGTCAAGCCCTTCGGTATCATTTTCCCAGTCCGACAATTTCCGTTTTGAAACCTGCCAGACCTCGAGCGCGCGAATAATCCGCTTGGCGTCGTTGGGATGAATCCGGCGCGCGCATTCGGGATCAATCCGCTTGAGCTTTTGATAGAGCGGATAGGCGCCTTTTTGCCTGACTTCTTGCCAAAGTTTTTGACGGATGCGAAGCACGGGGCCCGGCTGCTGCGATATTCCGTCGAGGAGTGCTTTGACATAAAGCCCCGTCCCTCCCACGAATAAAACATTTTTTTTCTTTTTTAGAATCACGTTCATCGCGGCGATGGCGCGGCGCCGGTATTGATGGACGGAAAAATTCGAACGGGGCGAGACGATATCGATCAAATGGTGCGGTATGGTTTTGCGGTCTTGGACGGAAGGTTTGGCGGTCCCGATATCCATACCCTTGTAAATATACATCGAATCGCAGCTGATAATCTCAGCGTTAATGCGGCGGGCGAGTGTTAATGCGATTTCCGATTTACCGCTGGCGGTCGGGCCGACAAGAAAAACGACAAGATTTTGTGGCTTCATTACATGGTCAAGGGGGCTGAAACCCCGAGTACGCTCAAACCGTTTCGCAGGACAATGCGAATGCAGTGAACGATCAGCAATCGGGCGCGGGACAATTCCTCGTCATCGGTCACAACCCGATGCACCGCATAAAAACGGTGGAATAATGCGGACAGCTCCCGGAGATAATCAACGATTCTATACGGCTCCAGATTTTGCGCGGACTGTTGGAGCGCTTCGGGATACTCAAGCATCTTTTTGATTAAGGCATACTCCTCTTCGCTTTGGATTCTGGAAATATCCGCGCTGAGCAAATCGGCCGCCGCTTCAATATCGCGATTAGCGAATTTTAAAATACTGCATATCCGCGCGTGCGCGTACTGAAGATAATATACGGGATTATCGTCCGACTTCTTTTTAGCGAGTTCCAGATCGAAGTCAAGATGACTGTCCACTTTTCTCAGCAGAAAAAAGAACCGGGCTGCGTCCGCGCCTACTTCGTCAATCAATTCACGCAAGCTGACAAACTCTCCGGCCCGCGTGGACATCCTGACAGGTTCTCCGTTTCTAAACAGGGTTGTTAATTGAACAATCAAAATCCTGATGTCTTCCGAGGGGTGCCCCAGAGCTTTGCACGCCGCTTTGAGGCGCATGATGTAACCGTGGTGATCGGGTCCCCATAAATTGACGAGCAGTTGAAATCCTCTCTCGAATTTACTCAGATGGTAGGCAATGTCGGGAGCCAGGTAAGTGTATTCGCCGGTTTTTTTCCGGAGAACCCTGTCCTTGTCGTCTCCAAAATCGGTTGAGCGGAACCACAGCGCGCCGTCGGCTTCATACAAGAGCCCGCGCCGTTTAATCTCTTCAATCGCCCGTTCAACGGTTTTATTTTGAAACAATGTTTTTTCGCTGAAATATTCGTCGAAAGAAACGTCCAGGTCTTTCAAATCGTGCCGGATCGTTGACATGTTCTCGGTGATTGCGTACTGAGTTGCCGCGAGGATGGCTTCGTCACGGCCGCAGTTTAACAAGCGGTCTCCTTCTTCGCCGCGCAATTTCCTGGCGCATTCAATCAGATACGCC
>CAZFUU010000086.1:0-6619 GCA_964522565.1 uncultured bacterium
AAGGAGCCAATACTAACTTAAATCACCCTATTTGTTAATGGGGTACAGCATACTTGGATTGTTCAGGCTTCCAACCTAAAGAAGTTCGACACTGCACTCATATTGATTGCCAACTTTTTGTATATCGTTTTGGTAAAAACCCAAGGCGGCAAGGTGTGGGCGGCGGAGTGTTTCGCGAATCTCAAATTGAGTCGGGCAAAATCGAACAAAACAAGGCTTTAAACGATGAATCAGAATCTTTATAGCACCCAAAATCTTTACGAGGGAGCATATCTGCTTTCACGCGGATTTAAACTAGTCGGGAAGAAGCAACAAGGCAGCAAAGCGCTTCTTTGTTTTGAGGGAGCTAATGTCCAAGAAGAGGCGTTGAAATTCTATAATGGTGCGAAGGTTGAAGCGAAGGCGCTTACGGATGCTTATCGAACATTGAAAGACTATGTTTTTGAGCGGTGAATAATATATGAGGATGAGGGAAAATGAAGACCGGAAAACGACGAAAATTTCCGCCATTTGTAGCGCTTGATCGAAATATGCTAAAAAGCGTGGAGTGGCGCAAAGGATTATCCTCAACTGAAAAAGTGCTTTATGTTCATCTTAAGCATAAGTATGTGGGAATAAATAATGGCGAGATATGTCTTCACTACAGCGAGCTTAAAGACATGATGGCACCGGCCACCATTTGGCGTGCATTTAAAGGGTTAGAAACTAAAGGCTGGCTTGAACGCACAAAACACGGCGGATTATACCGATTCGTAAATCATTATCGTCTTACGGGAACTTATGACAAAGCGTTGGTCAACTTCAATTTTTGAAACGTCACTATTTAAATAATGAAACGTGGGTACAAGCAAATGGGAGCTAACTATTCAATTTTTGAAGCGTCGCTACTAATGAGACAGATATTTCACTCTTCAATTACTGAAGTCTTTATAGATTATACCAGCTACTAGGGGAGATTTATGGAACAAGAAAACAACGAATTACAACTAAAGCAAACACCTTCGTTAGAGGAACTAGACCAAAGAGAGTTAACGGCGGTGCAAATGCGGTTTTCCGGGTGTACGTCGAAGGAAATTGCCGAGGCAACCGGATATAACGATGTGTATGTTCGAAACCTCTTTATGAGCGAGGGAAGGTTGGAGCGGGCATACAAAGCCTTCGCGCATGACCAACAACAGAAAGCGCAGGAAAGCGTTGATACAGCTCTCAATAGGGCAAGACAAGAGGCTTTGCAAGCGATTGAGCGAATCATTGCCCTTTCAAAGGATGCTAGCAACGAAGCGGCTATCTTCAAAGCAAATGAATTTTTGCTCAACGTGGCTGGTATCAAAAATGAGACCACTCTAAGAACTCTGTTCCAAAACAAGACCTATGAGCAGGCGAAAAAAATGGTGGATGAGATATTTAATGAAATCTTTAATAAGCCAGTCGACGACGATAAAACAATAATCTATACGTGGTGTGAACGATGCAATTGTTCCACACATCCTGAATATGACAACCCACAACAAAATCGGAAATAAGCGCGAAGTGGAAAATGCTAAATTGATCGGCATTCAGGAAGTTTCGGAACGCCTTGGGGTTAGTTCGAATACTCTCTATTGCTGGATAAGCCAGCGTAGGATACCCCATTTCAAAGTAGGGCGGTTGGTGAAGTTTGATGGCGTCGAGATTGACCGGTGGATTGCTGAAAAACACGTTCCGGCAGAAGAATTTGATTGACTGAAAGTATAAACTTTAGTAATCTATGGCACATGGAAAAGCGGTATTATATTGAAGATTTAATCAAATTCTTGGGAATTTCCCGCAAGACTTACTATAATTGGGAAGAAGCGGGGAAGGTGTCGAAGCCCAAGCGCGACCCGATGAGCAATTATCGCTACTGGACGGAAGCTGATATTAAAAAACTCAAGAAACTTACAGGAAGAGGATAATGGGCGTATATCAGAAATTTGAAGGCGGTGACTGGTATATTGATTACTACGTGAACGGACGTAGGAAGCGAGAGTGTATCGGCCCGAATAAGCGTCAAGCGGATCAGATACTTGCCAAACGCAGGGTTCAAATTGCCGAGGGCCGGTATCTGGACGTTATCAGAGACGAAAAGATTAGATTTAAGGACTTCGCGCAAGTTTATCTCCAGAATCACGCTAAACTGAACAAAAGATCATGGTATAACGACGAGTACCGCATAGAGCGCCTCAACAAATGGTTTGGAGGGCTTTATCTGGGGCAAATAACACCGCTGGACATAGAGAAGTACAAAGCGGAGCGGTTACAGGAAACTCATCGGGGCAAAAAGATTTCTCCGGCAACGGTTAACAGAGAACTGGCGCTTATTAAGGTGATTTTTTCAAAAGCTATTCAATGGGGAAAGTTTAACAGAGAAAATCCCGTTAAGAAGGTTAAGAATTTCCGGGAGAATAACGAACGGTTGCGGTATCTTAGCAAGGAAGAAATTGCAAAGTTACTGGAGCACTGCGGCGGTGAGTTGAATGCTTTGGTCAAGTTCGCGTTGAATACAGGAATGCGCCGGGGCGAAATCATGGCTCTAACTTGGAATGATGTTGATATTCATAACCGAATCATCTATATTCGCAATTCGAAATCAGGAGCAAGCCGTCAGGTGCCAATGAATAGCGGCGCGAAGGATGTGTTGCTGTCGCTAAGGAAGGGCAGCGATAATTCTAACGTTTTCAGCAGTAATTACAGGAGTCAGTTTGAATGTGCCATTAGGCGCTCTCAAATCAAAGGGGCGTCTTTTCATACGCTGAGGCATACGGCGGCTTCACATCTGGCAATGGCGGGCGTTGACCTGTTGACAATATCTCGAATCTTGGGCCATTCGAACGTTAAAATGACGATGCGTTATGCGCACCTTAGCCCTGACTTTATGGCTAATGCGATGCAGAGACTGGACACCATATGGACACCAAAGGCCATTTTGAGTGGTCAGCAGGACACCATAAAAAAGTTGCAAGTATATGTAAATAAACATGATGCCGGGATGGCGAAATTGGCAGACGCACAGGACTTAAAATCCTGAGGGAATTAACATTCCCGTGCCGGTTCAAGTCCGGCTCCCGGCAGCCAAAATTTATAGGCAGCGCGAGGGCAGCCATGACATTCTGATAAATATGTATTGGTTGTCATGACCGTCCTCGCGCCTCTAATTAAAAGTTTATAGGTCGCGCAAGGGCAGATTGTTGAGATGACGGTCGCCGATGAAGAACATGCCAGGTTTAAAATTGCTCATAGCGGTGATGCTGTTCTCGGCCGCGGCTGGTGCGGGCGGCTGCGGCGCGAAACCGTCCGGCCATCATTATTTAATCGCGAAAAGAACGGATATGATTCCGCAGCCGGTTTTAAGACGCTCAATGACGCTTGTCAGAAAATTTGAGAAGGAAAACTGGTGCCTTGCCGAGAAAGAAGCACTGGACAAGAGAGGTTTTCGGGCGGAATGCCGGTATGAAGAACTGTCGTATGAACCGATGTTTCGCGGCGAACCGGCGGGCAGATGGTACGTCCAGCAGAAAATCGGGCGCTTTCCGTCGTCGATTATTATTTATGATTTTTCTCCTCCGGTCGCGGATGAAACCATCCTGGAGCAGTTAAAAGTTTCCGCGCCGCACGCGTTAAAATTTGCCGCGCTTCACAGGGCTCCCGCGCAAGTCCGTATTTTCTCGCCGGCAGGCGAGGTATTGTTTTCTGAGAACGAAGATTAAAACTGAAAGACGCGTACGAAAGACCGGTCGCGGCCTTTCGCAACATTTGACGGGATATGATGAGCGAATCACAAAACCTGGTCCGGAAAAAAGTACTGATTATTGACGACGAGTCCGACATGCTTTTCTTGCTGGAAGAAGCGCTTCGGGACAAAGGGTATCATGTCGTGTTGGCCGGCAACGGTGAAGAGGGGATCGAAAAAGCGAAAGCCGAAAAGCCGGATTTGATTGTCACCGATGTGATGATGCCCCGGCTCAGCGGATATGAATTTGTCAAAAAAGTTCGTGCCGAGGCGTCGCTTAAAAAAATCCCCATTATCGTCATGTCAGTCAGGGGAAGCATGAAGGATTTTTTTTCTCTCTCCGACATTTCGTGTTTTATCGAAAAGCCGTTTGAAGTGGGAGAGTTTTTGTCGAAAGTCGACGATGTTTTCGGATGGTCGCGTCAAACGCGTGAAGCCGGGGGAGAGCTGTATCCGGAAAGCGCCGCGCTGAGGAAAGCGCTGGTGGTGGGCGTCGAGCAATTCTATATGGAGAGAATCCAGAAGACGCTTGCTTCGTTGGGTTTTTTCGTCGTGATGACGTCGGAGGAGAAAGAAGCGATAGAAAGGGCCGCGCAAATCAAGCCCGATTTTGTTTTCTGTCAGCATTGGGACGACATCAACGTGTTCGATTCACTTCGCGTTTACTCCAGAATCAGGGCAAAGACCGACTACAATGTGCGCGGATTCGTGATTTATGCAGATGAGCGAAACTGGGTGGAGGCCAAAAAAATATTCAAAGGCGCCGATATCGTTTCATTTTCCAACAGTGAAATTCTGATTGAAAAAATTCTCGCGTTGCTCCAGTCCAGGATTTAAAGATCGCTCCTCAAGATCATCTTGCGCGCCGCTATCGTCCTTGGGAGGAAAATCAAAGGTATTATTTCCGGGAAAAAAGGGTCACACGCCGGGATTCGAGACCGAATTTTCCATCGCCTGGCGGGCCTGATTTTTCAGCATTTCGAAATCTTTTATTTGAAGGGAATCGGTCGCGATAGGGCTTAAGACGCGCAACACGCCGTGAACTTTGGTTTTGAAAATCCAGGAGCCGCGCGGAATCGCCCTTGAGGTCCCCGAAATCGAAATAGGCAGGAGAGGCCTTTTTTCCTTGATCGCCAACTTGAAGGCGCCGTTTTGAAATTCATTAAATTCTCCTGTCCGGCTTCGCGTGCCTTCCGGGAAAAAAAGGACGGACATGCCCTTCCGGAGCCAAACGGCCGCCTGCTGATAAACTTTTTTGATACTTCCCATGTCGCCGCGTTCCAGCTTGATGTGCTTGCACAGGGACAGGCACCATCCGATAAACGGAACGCTGAATAAACTTTCCTTTGCGACCCATTTGAATTGCGTGCGGATCTTGTATAAAACGACGATGTCGGCCAAGCTTTGATGGTTCGCCACGATGACATAAGTCTGTTTGGGGTCTATATTCTCGAGGCCTTTGACCGTAATTTTCCAAAAAGGATTGAGGCGGATAATGTTGTTTGCCCACCAGAAGCACTGGGCGTGCCGGATTTTCGCGTCAGGATCGAATGGAAAAGAAATGACCGACAGGAAAAGCTCGACAAAGTAAAGCGTTGCCGTTAAGACAGTAATCCCGGTCCAGATGATAAAAGATTTGATGGCTGCCATGGAGCGTTAAATTGCATGATAATGATTTATTTGTCAAGAAATTAAACTGGAATGGCGGGTTTGTTTGCTTTTTTTGCGCCAAGGGGATGAGGAGCTCTTTGCCGCCGTCTGAGCGAGTGCTTTTTTCAAAGGCGCTTTTCCGCATTTTTTTATCTATATTCCGAAAGTTATTTTGCTATAATACCGCCTTAAACAAATCCGGGCATGAATACGGGGGCTGACTGACGTGGGAGAAAACGCGGAAATTAAAATTAACGGGAAATCAAACGAATTCCCCTTGATCACGGGCACCGAAGGCGAAAAGGGAATCGATATCAATGAACTTCGCGCCCGGACGGGATGTATCACGTACGACCCGTCTTATGGGAATACGGGATCGTGCAAAAGCGAAATTACCTTCATCGACGGCGAAAAGGGAATTTTGCGTTATCGCGGAATTCCGATCGAACAGTTGGCGGAAAAGTCGAGATTTGTCGAGACGGCTTATTTGCTGATTCACGGAGAACTTCCCGGCAAGAAGGAACTGGATATTTTTTCACAGGGTTTGACGGATAACGCCGCGCTCCACGAGGATTTCTGGCATTTTTTTAACGGGTTTTCCGTTTCGACTCACCCGATGGCGATTATGTCTTCGATGGTATGCGCATTGTCGGGTTTTCATCCCGTCCGGTCGGACATTGAAGAAAATGAGGAAGAATTTTTGGCGACCGCGGTCAAGTTGATTTCAAAAGTCCGGACTGTCGCCGCCTACACCTATAAAAAATCCAGGGGCCAGCCGTTTATTTATCCCAAGCGCAATCTGCGGTACTGCGCGAATTTTCTGCACATGATGTTTTCTCTGCCGTATGACGATTACAAGGTTGACCCCGTCGCGGAAGCAGCGCTAAACGTGATCTGGATTTTACACGCAGACCATGAACAAAACTGCAGCACGTCGACCGTTCGGCTGGTCGGAAGTTCCCGGACGAATCTTTTTGCCTCAATCGCGGCGGCCATTTGTTCGCTGTGGGGCCCGTGGCATGGCGGAGCCAATCAGGAAGTCATGGAAATGCTTGAAAATATTCATCAGTCGGGGATAAGCGTAGACAAATATATCGAAGAAGCCAAAAAACCGAATTCGCCGAGGCGGCTCGCCGGATTTGGGCACCGCATTTATAAAACCTATGACCCACGCGCAAAAATCATTAAAGAACAGTGTCATCAAGTGATCGAGAAATTCGG
>CAZFUU010000087.1:0-6574 GCA_964522565.1 uncultured bacterium
GAAACCATAAAATAACCAGCGGATAGGTGACCCCAAAAACAAGGCCGACCACACTCGGCCACAGACAGCTTTCATTTCCTGCCCAGTTCCAGCCCCAGGCCACCGCTCCCGGCAGCATTAAGGGATAATCGGGATGTGACCAGTGGATAACGGGCGAAAACATGGCGCTCCACTGCAGGGGTTCGCGAAAATAAAACTTTGCTTTCAAATTCCAGAAATACCGGGCATCCCATCCGCCCCAGACATTAAAAACCGAAAAACCCGTGAATTCCCGTAAATAGTCCCATAAGAGATAGGCAAAGCAACAATAGAAAAAAATGATAAGCGTTGTTCGTATCGACAGCCGGCGACTTGCCTGACAGAGGGATGCCGGCGGGACTGTTTTTCGGATTGTTCCGGGACGGCGCGGCCATGAGGTAATTTTTTTGAAATCGACGCTCCAGACATAAATCAGCATCAGGGAAATCGTACAGATCAAAGCAATTCCTTTCGTCGTGTATGCGGCCATCGAGGGATTGATGAGGTAACACAAAAAAAGGATTAGCGAAACAATCCCTAAGCCCAGTGCGGGGCCGGCTGAGGCCGCGAGCAGTAATTTATGGGGAAGCGGCGCCCGGCGCAAAATTAAAGCCGACAAAGTTATCCCCAGAATTACCGGAACGATGAGCGGAGCGAAAACATTCATGGCTTGATCGCGATTCCTTTTCCGTTGGCAAATACGGCAAGCCAGCGTAGTCCGGAATTTTGAACGGCCGCGTCTGCGGCGGCGTCATTGGGCGCGTAAACCATGATGATTTTTTCTTCCGGTTCGTCGCTCACCAACAGAGGAGCCAGATGATTTTGCGCGCCATAGCGGATTTTCATGGCGTCGACATCCGTTTTATGACGGCCCGAATCATCGACAACGAGTAATCCGACGGTCCCTGACCTGGGAAGCGATTTCCGGAAAACTTCAAATTCAGATCCGATCGGAACATACGCCTGCTGGGGCTCAGCGGCCAGGAGTTTCCATAAAGCCGGGGGAATCGACATTTTCTCGGAGGATAAAAATGTCACGATGATCGTAAAAATGCATGTGGCATAAATAAGTGATTTAATCGTAAAATGCAGCATATTCGGATTGAAGCGCCTCATGTTTTTGAATATTAGTGGTTTTGAATATATTCGTCAACAGGGTTATGCGCCGTGCAAGGATAGTTTGAATATGATTCAAAGAAAAAACCAATGTTGAATTCGGGCCTGTCACTGCCTTATGCGTTAAGATAAACGAACTCTAGGAGCGTGAACCTTTTCTCATGTTCATTTTTTTCAAAATTAGCCGTTTGAATGATTAGAAAGGGGTTAGCGGATGGCATGAGGAAAATCGCCTTCTTTTTATTAACGGCAGGGCTTTCGGGGTTGTATTTTTTATATGGTTTGTCCGGATCCGCGGTCTCTGCGCCCAGCCTGATTTCTTCCATGAAAGAGGCCGCCAAATCAATGGTGAAGATTAAAGCGGAAACCATTTCTGTTCACCGCGGGAAACCGGTCGGCTTTTTGTCCGGAATGGGCGGTTTGATCGCCGCCCAGCCTGTTCGCATGGCGAGCCGCGAAAAAAAGGGGAGCGGCATTATTATTGATTCGAGCGGTGTGATTCTTACGAATTTTCATACGGTTCAAGGCGCTAACCGTATTCAGGTGTTTATCGGAGATCAGCCGCCCCTTGATGCGAGCGTTTTTGGGGTTTTTTCGGAAAATGACATCGTGCTCCTTCGGGTCAGTCCATCGACTGAGCTTTCCGCCGTTGAGCTGGGTGATTCGGATACGCTTCGGATCGGCGATACGATTTATTACATCGGAAGTTCTCCGACTTTGCGGGGCACTTTCGGTGAAGGAAAAATCCGCGGTCTGTTGCGTTCGAAAACGAAAAATTCCGAAGGCGTTTTGGAATTGCGCATGATTCAGGTCGGATTTGACATTTATTATGCGGATAGCGGCGCACCCGTGCTTGACAGGGAAGGTAAACTCCTGGGTATTTTCGCGGCCAGGTTGAAAAATCGGCATAATTCCACTTTTGCGATTCCGTCGAATTTAATCAAGAAAGCATTGGATGAATCCATGCGGCCGAATACCGCGCAATAGCTCGGGATGTTTTTGCGGGTGATGAATGGGGCTTGATTTTAAGTAACCGGTAATAGGTCGGCGGAAATAGAATTGGTAAAATGCTCAAAATTGCTTATAATTAATTTCCTGAAGCAACCGAAACGCTCGGAGGATTAAACCAGGTGAAAATTATATTAACTTGTCATGACAAGGAAACGCTGGCAGCGATTCGCCAAAAACTCGAGATCAATGGCTATGAAGTGCTGAATCCCGGGAGCGAGGCCGATTTCCAGGCGATTATTACAGACAGTGAAGTTGTCGCCGCAGTTTTGGATTTTTCCGATCCGGTCGCCTTGGCGTGTTTAAAGGCAGGGACATTGAAACAGAGACAAAGTGAGTTTCCGATTATTGGTTTATTTTCGGACGAAGAGTTTGAGCAGGTATCCGAAGATTTCTCGGTGACGGATTACATGATCAAACCATTTGAATTTTCGCAGCTATTGAGAAGGATCAAATGGAACTTGTCGAGAAAACGTGTCAAACAGGCCGCTGAAAAAGCGGAGCCGGCGAAATATGATAAAAAAATATTGATTGTCGACGACGATCAGGATTTGTCCAATGTGCTCAAGCTCCGCCTTGAAAAGGAAGGGTTTAAGGTTTATCAGTTTTTTAACGGGGAGGATGCGGTTCGGGAGATAGCCAAAAACCTTCCGGATTTGATTTTGCTTGATGTCATGATGTCGAAGCTTGACGGCTTTTCAACCTTGAAACAGATCAATCAGATTACCGAACGAAAAGTTCCGGTCATCATGATGACCGGAACGGTGGTGATTCCCGAAGAAGAATTCCGGATTGAGGGCGCCTCAGGATTTTTAAGAAAGCCGATTGACGGCAACGTCCTGGCAAAAGAAGTCAAAACGTTGCTTGGCTTGTCGTCCTGAGTCAAGGATTCTCCCCGAGTTTAGCCCATTATCAAACTGATTTTCTTGGTGTAAAAACTTCGTGTAATATCACCCGTCTTTTGATATAATTCTCAATTCGGGGTTTGCCAGGAAATCACCCTATTCCCGTGTTTCATTATCCTTGATGATTCAGGTCTTGTTCGACGTGAGTTGACATGAGGGATTCGAGCGCGTGTGTGCCTTGGATGGCCAAGGGATTCATTTTTCGTCAAAGCAGAAAATAATTTAAAGAGGGTATTGATGGAGCGGTGTTCATTTTGCGGTCGTGACAAAAAACAGCAGGACAGCAGGATTTTCGCGGGGCCAGGCGTTTATATTTGCGAGACGTGTATTCGCGTTTGCCATGAGATGATGGTCAAAGGCAATCAGGCGGACAAGAAATCCTCGGCCGCGCAGACCGTCGGATTTTTAACGCCCAGAGAGATCAAAGAACGTCTCGACCAGTATGTGATTGGCCAGGAGCAGGCGAAAAAGCAGCTGGCCGTCAGTGTTTATAATCATTACAAAAGGATTAAATCGGCGCAAAAAACGGAAGAAGTTGAACTTGAAAAAAGCAATATTTTATTGATCGGCCCGACGGGCAGCGGAAAAACATTGCTAGCCCGGACGTTGGCAAAGCTCCTGGATGTTCCGTTTGCCATTGCGGACGCCACCTCGTTGACGGAAGCAGGTTATGTCGGTGATGACGTCGAAAATGTGCTTTTGCGCTTGCTTCAAGCGGCAAATTTTGACGTCAAGCGGGCGGAACTCGGAATTATTTATATTGATGAGATCGATAAGGTGGCGCGAACGACGGATAATGTCTCTATCACGCGCGACGTGTCCGGAGAGGGGGTTCAGCAGGCGCTTTTGAAGATTCTGGAGGGGACCGTAGCCAATGTCCCTCCGCAGGGCGGCCGCAAGCATCCTCAGCAGGAATACATACAGCTGGACACAAAAAATATTCTGTTTATTTGCGGGGGCGCTTTTGTCCACCTGGATAAGATTATCGAGAGACGAATCACGAATAAAATCCTGGGATTCGGGGCTGAAATTTCAAAAAATATCACGCGGAAAACAAATTCAATTTTCAAGTTCGTCGAACCGGAGGATTTTTTAAAATTCGGATTTATCCCCGAATTTATCGGCCGTTTCCCGGTGGTTGCGGCGCTTGACGAACTGGATTTAAACGATCTGATTCGAATCCTGACGGAGCCGCGCAATGCTTTGATTAAGCAGTATGCGCGGTTGTTTGAACTTGAAAATGTTGAACTTGTGTTTGAGCCGGAAGCGGTTTCTGCCATCGCGGACCGGGCGATGAGCAAGGGGACGGGCGCACGGGCGCTCCGGTCGATTTTGGAGCATCTGATGCTTGATTTAATGTATCATGTGCCTTCGGAACAGCGCCTCGCCAAATGTTTGATTACACGCGATATGGTTACGGGAAAGACGAAGCCGGAACTTGTTTACCGGGCGGCCGCGTCAAAAAAATCGGCATAAAGGCCGGGGGAAAAAGTGAAATTCAATTTTCATCTGAAAGACAGCACCAAAGAGACGATAGCGGGTTATGGCTTTTTAATGCCGAACTTTATCGGGTTTTTGCTGTTTACGTCGCTGCCCGTGCTGGCCTCTTTTGTGTTGAGTTTCGTTAAGTGGGATTTATTTTCGGCTCCTCAGTTTGTCGGATTACAAAACTTCAAGGCACTTTTTTCCGATCCGTTATTTTGGAAATACTGCTGGAACACGGTCGTGCTCATGTTTGCGATTCCATTCGGCGTCGCCGGCTCTTTGCTGCTCGCGCTGGCGCTCAATCAGAAACTGAAAGGGGTCGTTTTTTTTCGGACTATTTATTTTCTTCCGACGATCTGTTCGGGGGTCGCGATATATGTTTTGTGGCGGTTTATTTATAATCCCGAATTCGGCGTTTTGAATTCGCTCATATCGGCGTTCGGACAGCTGATTCATGTGCCGCTTGAAGGGCCGAATTGGCTCACGGACGAAGCATGGGCAAAACCCGCGCTTATTATCATGGGGGTTTGGCAGACCGTAGGCGGATACAACATGATTCTTTATTTGGCGGCGCTTCAGGGTGTCCCCCGTGATTTGTATGAAGCCGCCGAAATCGACGGCGCGAATGAATGGCAGAAATTCTGGGCGGTGACGTGGCCGCAAATTTCACCGACAACTTTTTTTATCGCGACCATGTCATTGATCGGCGGTTTCCAGGCGGGGTTCGATCCGGCCTATATTATGACGGGCGGCGGGCCCAACGGATCGACGACCACGATTATTTACTATATTTATAACAACGCCTTTCAATGGTATCACATGGGGTATGCGGCGGCGATTTCGTGGTTCCTTTTTCTGATTATTTTTATTATCACCATTTTTCAATTTAAAGCGTTCGGGAAACTGGTTCATTATTAGGCGGGTGAGATGACGGATAAAGAATTGAATCAATTGCTGAAACAGAAAAAACGCAAGGAACTGGTGCATCAAATTTCGGCCAGTATTGTTTTGATCGTCGGTGCGATTACGATGATCGCCCCGTTTATTTGGATGGTGTCAACATCTCTCAAAAACCCGGGAGATGTCTTTTCCTATCAAAAAGCGTGGTGGGCTGACTGGATTCCCACCGCGTTTGTCTGGCAAAACTATCAAAAAGCGTTCGAGGTGGTCCCTTTCTTGAGGTTTTATTTCAACTCGATTTTCGTCGTGGTGTTTATTACGCTGGGGCAGGTGGCGACAAGCGCCATGTCAGCATATGCGTTTGCGCGTCTGCATTTTCCGGGCAGGGACAAAATCTTCTTTGCGTATCTGGCGACCATGATGATTCCGGGCGCCGTCACCATGATTCCGGTATTCATTTTATTGAAATACCTGGGCTGGATTGACACGTACAAAGCCCTGATTTTACCCTCGATTTTTACCGCGTACGGCACGTTCATGCTTCGCCAGTTTTTTTTGACGCTGCCCCGGGAACTCGAAGATGCCGCGAAAATTGACGGGTGCGGTTATTTCGGGATTTTTTGGCGGATTTTGCTTCCTTTGTCCAAGCCGGCGCTCGCCACATTAACCACATTTACCTTTATGGGTTCGTGGATGAATTTCATGTGGCCGCTGATCGTGATTAACTCGCATGAGAAATTCACGTTGCCTGTCGGGCTTGCTTATTTTCAGACCATGCATCATACGGATTGGACGCTTTTAATGGCGGGCTCCGTCATGATGATTTTGCCTATTCTGATCGTTTTTATTTTTAACCAGCGGTATTTCGTCGAAGGAATTAAACTGACGGGGATCAAAGGATGAAACAGCGACCGATTGCGGCCTTGATTCTTGCGGCCGGACGCGGGACCCGGATGAAATCGGACCGTCCTAAAGTGTTGCACGAGATTTTCGGGCGGCCGATACTGGCGTATGTGATTGACGCGGTCAAGAGAGCCGGGATTAAAAAAATTGGTATTGTCGTGAGCACGCATCAGACGGGGATGGATTCTTTTCTGGCGGGCACTTTTCGTGTTCTGCAAAAGGAACAACTTGGAACGGGG
>CAZFUU010000088.1:0-2043 GCA_964522565.1 uncultured bacterium
CTCAGGCGTAAGGGTCATCGCGAGGCCTCGATGTCTGTACATAACCATAGAGAAGGTATCCCCCAGATGCTGGATAACCCTTAGAATTCCATTGGCGGTAATTTCCAATCGGGCGAGCAATTCTCCCAAAAGAGCGTTTTTAAAAGGATGCCCAAGGGAATCAAACTTCTGTGCATTCCAGTCATTGATTAAGTCGCGGGTGGACGTCATGCGTAGCCGCTGGCCGATGGCGGCGGACGTCAAGTCAACCTGGAATTTCAAACTCTTATAAACATCCATGAATTCGGACTGGCTCGCCCCGTAGAGTTTTGCAAGGCGGTTCGCCAACGCGCTGATGCCGACAGATCGCTGGCTCTCTCCGACTTTGATGTTCATCTTTGCGGCAATTTCCATGCTGCTTACATAGTTGAGCAGACCTATGGCCCGAGCGACATCTCCGGTTCGTGCGTGGTTAACAGCGCGCTTCAAGAGTCTTTGGGCAACAGAAGGAGGATTAAAGGTATTTTCTGCGGTTTGTTTTTCCGCTCTAGTTTTGAATTTCTCCAAAACCCGCGCGTGGCGGGCCGTACCAAACACTCCGGTTTGCAAAGCCTTCTCCAACAGAGTAACAGCCATTCCATAATTACCCGCACGGGCATGATCGATCGACTGCCGTATCAAATCCTGCGCATGGGCGTTGGTGCCTTGTTGAATCATTCGATCGAGAATTAATATTTTTTCCGTTGATGTGCGCGCCCGGCTCAATTGATTCTTGATATGATGCACAATAAAATTACCCCATGCCTGGCGGGCAACGGTTTGCATCGCGTTATAGTAAGTGGCATCCCCTTCGGGCCTTTCGGACCAAATTCCCCTGCGCAACGTCGTGTTGCTGTTTGCATCTTGGGCAAGAAACCCAACAACCCCGATTGATTCCATCAGCCCTTTCTGATGTTTCCTGGCATATTGGCGCGCGGCATTGTATAGAGATCGCTCCGCATGGCCGTGAATAATGCCCTGCATCCAGGTACTCATATCTCCCGATGGAACTAAAAGCAGCCAGGCCTGTTCATATGCCGAAAGGAAACCCGCGAAGTCCTGCGTTTGGACGCCTTCCCAGAAAAGCCCGGGAAGCGCATACAATGACTTCACCTGGTCCAGCCCGCGTTGAAACCATGGCGGTTCTTCACCGGGCTGTCCCAAGCTGTGCGGAAGTATTTTGGTCAAAAGAATCGGGAGTTCCCCGACCACTGAAAAGAAAAGCAGATTGTCAAGGAAGTTGGCCACTTTGATAACGGTCCTGTGGAAGATACCTTTCTTGCCAAGCTGAGTGGCATAACGCTCCGCGTAAATTCGCATGGCAGCGGCCGGGCGCTCCCAGACCTGAATCAATTTGCCGCTCATCATCCGTTGCCCGAGCGTTCCGGCTTTTGGCGAAAACACGCGCCACAACTGTCCGCCGAAAAGATGAAGGATCTGACCCATGATCGCAAAGCCGGCAACTGTTTGCCATTTCCAATCCGTCCAGCCGCCTTCCCCATAAATAGAGTCGCGGACATACGCGCGCAAACTTAGCTCCCCGCTTTCGTTGTGAATCCCCCACACGGTTCCATAGTCAATCGCGTGTATGACTGAGTCAATACCATATTTTGTAATTGAAGTCATTGTACCGAATCCGCGAAACCAAATTTGTGACCTCACACTGCCGGCAACCACACGGACAAGGACATTTAACGACCTCCCGAGATATGGCACCAAAGACGTGCTGATAAAAGCGTGCCCGACTCTCTCCCACCCCAATTTTTTAACGATTCCTACCCCAATCCTTCCCAAAATATTGTTGGACATTCCCAGAATTCCGCCGAATGCGCCAATACCGGCAAGTACCAAAGATAATATCTGAAATGCGCCTGTCACCTGACTCACAACCTGGGCAGCCGCGTTTAGCTCCAGCATACGCAATCCCGCTGAAAACATGCCTGTTAAAAAGCTTGTCACATAAGCCGCAGTGGATAATATGACAGCTGATTGGGAAATACCGGCCGCAACTGCGAACCAGCTTGC
>CAZFUU010000088.1:2053-2385 GCA_964522565.1 uncultured bacterium
AGTATAAAGAACCTGCCATCAATGCCGTCCCCGCCGAAACGCCGGTAAAACCGACCACCATTCCCGTTGTCCTGACGGCAAAACCCAGCTCTTTCATAGCCGACCATCCGGTCAATTCAGCAACACTTTTCCCAATCCCGGTTTTATCAATCGCCGTTCCAGCCAAATACCCGGATACGGCAGATATGATTCCGCCAATCGAAAATTTTAAACCCAGATAGCCCATCGTTGTCGCTTGAGCAGCAACGGTTAATTTCGCACCAACGCCCACTAGTCCGATGAACGGCAAAAGTAATCCGGCTCCTGCAAGAACCCATGTGCCAACCGCAACA
>CAZFUU010000088.1:2395-6537 GCA_964522565.1 uncultured bacterium
ATCTTGCCAATACCGCTGGCCTTTTCAAATTCATCACCAATGTAATCCATCCAAGCTCCCCCGACGCCTTTGACCAGTAGTGTTTTGGTTGGATCATCAAGAACAGGCACAAATTCCTGCCCATCCCTTCGATGATAAATAACATGCCCCTTGCCAGCAATGTCATGCTCAGTCCGGCCTAACAAATCACCATGGATCACCCCGTCCCGAGTCGTGAATTGCCAGTCATACATGACCGCTGATTCATTTCTAATGACAAATCCGGATAAGAATTGTCCGTATGAATATTTCAGGCGAATTCCGTTTGAAAAATCAAAATAAGAATGCCCGTCTGTCGATTCCCGTACGTTTGCGGACAACCCGTGAATCAGCTCCACGCGTATGACCTTGCCGGTTTCATTTAACCATTCATATCGAATGGCACTATTGACAGGATTCATTGTCTGATTCTGTCCGCGAAATTCTCCGGCCGGGAAAATGACATTACGACCGCGATCGTCCATTAACGGTTTGTATTCCCTAAGACTGTTTCCGCTTGCAAAAAAAGTTTGTCTGTCTCTTATCGTTTCGCGGGCAAGCAGCCGCCCATTCCGGTTGAAAAATTCCACGCTCATATCCGCTTTCAAACCGCGCTGTATTTCGCCGTTTTTAACCAGCCGGCTCCTATCATCGCTTTTCTCAAAGTCCAGTTTAAGGGCATCTCGTTGTATTTGCTTGATCGTCGCCCAAAGAGAACCCGCCTCCTGACGCAAAAGAGGCACGACCGCACTGCCATTTGCCCCTTCAACAGAAATCAACATGCCAATTCCCTCGCGGGTTATCAAGGTCTTATAACTCAAGCCATCCAGATACAGCAATGAGGTCATGCCGGCTGTTTCATCCAGGCCCGTGGCTATCTTGATCCTGTCCTCAAACTTGATTCTCCCCCCCTCCGCCAACAAATCATAGTCACGGGCAACTGTTTGAAACCTGAGGAATCGTCCCATTTCCTCTCGCGCGCCATCACGGCTTTCAAGCGGCGCCACTTTCGAAATAAATTGACTTTCAATTTCCAATCGCCCGCCATCCTTTCCTGACAGGATTCCGCTGAAGTGATGGCTCACTATCGACGGATTTTTTGGGTCAACCATCTGCCTCGCCTGCGCCACAATATTTCCAGAATGGTCAATAAAATACCGAACGATGTCCGTTCCTTTTTTAAATTCCGCCACCCTGCCGGAAAATTCAATTCTGCGGCCAGCAATATCCTGGGCATGTTCAAAATCACGAACGACTGATTTCCAGTCGTTGTCGAATGCATCGACAACCCGACGGCTCAAATCATAAAAAATAATTCCTTCGTCGAGTTTGCGCCCGAAAGCCGCCATTTTCCCATTCACTAGAAACTGAATGTCACGTTTCATCACGCCCATGTCAAAAAGCGCCTCAAGGGCGAAAAGAACGGTTGCTGACTCAAACTGCTCCGCATTCATTATTTTTCCTTCCGTCAACATTCCAACCGGTCCAGTCAAACCGCGCATTTCAACATTGTTGATGGTTTTTTCAACCTTCCGATCCGATTCATTTGTTTTCATCGCCGTAAAAATATTTTGCTTCCCTTTTTCAGCCGCGTAAGCTGTGTTCGTCGACGGATCAAAGAAGAAAAACTCCTTCGTCCCATATGTACCGATCCCAAACGCCTCCATTTGCCCGTTCACAACAAACTGGATTTCGTGTTTCAAAATGCCCATGTTCGTCATGGTTTGGATGGCAAAATTGACTGTTCCTTCTTCAAATTGGACGGCGTTCGTTATTTTGGCACGCGTCCACATTTCGATGGCACCCAGCTTTTCACCCAACCGGACCCCTTGAATACGATGTTCAACCGCACGTTCTTTCTCATTCGTGGTCATCGCCGTAAAGATATTCTCTTTCCCTTTTTGAGCTCCGTAAGCCGTACTCGTCAACGGATCAAAGAAAAAGAAATTGTCGCTTCCATACTCGCCCACGCCGAATGCGATAATTTTTCCATTGATCAGAAATTCAACATCCCGTTTCAGAATGCCCATGTTCGTCAGGGTCTGGATGGCAAAACTGACCGTTGTCTCTTCAAATTGTGCGGCGTTCGTTATTTCGGCGGATGTCCTGACATGAGCCGTCCCAATTCGGTTACCCAATTCCATATTGTCAAGAATCCTGAGAATCTTGCGGTCCTGTTCATTTGTCGTCATTGCCGCAAATACATTTTCCCTTCCCTTTTCGGCGCCGTAGGCGGTACCGGTCGAAGCATCAAAAAAGAAAAACCGTTCGCTTCCATAATCGCCGATTCCTATGGCAATACTTTCGCCATCTACGAGAAATTGAGCGTCATGTTTGATCACTCCCATCATCATTAACCGGCCGTATATGAAGCTGACTGTCCTGTCTGAAAACTTTTCGGCATTATTGACCTGTGCAGAACTCCAAATAGTGATTTCACCCGCCTGATCGCCGAGGCGCGCGCCGGGAACAGTCTTCACTATTTTGCGCTCTCCTTCATTAAGTTGCACAGCAACATAACTGTTATCTTTACCTTTTTCGACGCCATAGGCGGTGCTGGTCAACGGATTGAAAAAGAAAAACTCCTCGGTTCCGTATTGTCCGACCCCAAATGCCGCGACCCTGCCGGCGATCAAAAATTCAACCTCATGACGAAGGATTCCCATGTTTGTCAAAGTTTCGATAGCAAAGTTAACCGTGGCTTCCGAAAATTGGTTTGCATTCGTCGCTACCGCTTGTTGCCACTTCCGAATCACGCCTGAAACGCCCCCCAAATCGCCGGCTTCTTGCAGAACCATCATTTGGTCTTTAACATGCACCTTTTCGAATTGGCCGTTTGTCTGAATGCTGTAAAAAGAATTGTCACGGATATAATGATATTGCCCGTTCTTGTCCTGCTTAAGCAAAGCCCAGACATTTCTGTCCTGGTCGACCAATACCTCCTGAAGAATCCCCATTTGGGTTAACATGCCTTCAAATTTCTCTCTTGTCTCCGCAGATATTTCCTCTTGACTAACGATATTCAAAACATTATGTTCAACGGCGCGGCGGATTCCGTCATGTGCGGTAATTGCAAGCGGCTTGCCGTCTTTGCCCAAAGTCGCAATGCGTCCTTCTTTGAGTTCAATCGGTGTCGTGGTAAACGCAACCATTTCTTCATCTATTTTCACAAGCCCGGAAATATAGCCGGCCACTTCGTTTTTGTCATAACCCTGAATAATCAGCGATGTGGCAATACTTCCTCCAAGCGTCGCCTTCAGCCATAGCGCAAAATTGGTAGCTCCTTCGCGCGTCCCAATCTCGAATCTCCCCGCCGCGTCACCGCGCAGTTCCTGAATAATCCTGTGCAGCTCTGCCCCATTTTTCGCCACAACCTGTTGAACAACGCCATAACCGCCCTCGGCTGTTTGAAAACGAAATCCTCTCCCGATAATTTCACCCGTTTTCGCGTCCTGATTAAATAGAAGAAGCGGAGCCATGCCTTCGCTGAATAAAATGCCCGCTGTTGTCAGGTGGTTTTGTGAGTCGCCGTAAGCGAACGTGTGGACACCGATCAGAATATCATTAAGAAAACCGACTTGGGAGGTCGTTTGCCCGTCCGAATTGCTCCAGCTGAAGAGGCGGTTGACAAGAGTGGTTTCCATGCCTGCAATAAATTCCGCCGGCGGCGCGCGGCTTTCTATCCCTTTAACTCCAAATTGATTATACGCACCCTCCAATCCGCCTTGTGCCGTAAATTTCAGGAAAATGATATCTGCTTCAGATTTCCGGGAAATATTAATCAGGGAATACAGATTGTCGCTGATCCGCATAATGTCAAATTCCGGGCCGAGCTGCCCGAGGATAGCGGCCAGCGCCTCGTGCCGCGCGCCTGACATACTGCCGGCCTCCCGTTTCAACTGGCCGATGGAAGCGATGCCAAACGCTCCGCCAGTGACAGCCATCTCCACCCTCTGGCCGTCGACATAAAAGGAAATACGCATCCGCTCATTCGGATTTTCATAAAACCCGCCGTAAAAAACGGATTCACGCCCGGCAAGCGTCCCTCTCATCTCAAATGAAAAACCGGCGAAATCAAGAATCGCCTGAATCGCGGAATCAAACTCGCCCGCGATAATCAGCCC
>CAZFUU010000089.1:0-6093 GCA_964522565.1 uncultured bacterium
CTTCCTGTATGACCGGCGCCGCCTCGCGGCAAAAACCGAGAGCCACAGAAAGTCCCAGCATCAATACAAATAAGCCGCGCACGGGGACACTCATTTCACAAAAGTAATATTCATGTCCTCCCGGTGCAAGCCGGGATCGGACATGACATAAATATGGCTTCTTGTCCGCTGTTCAAGCTCTTTCATGGATTGATGCTCCTTCGTCAGCAGGCGCTCCGCGACATCGGGATGAAGATAAACGTTTATCACTTTGTCCTTCGAGTGATTCAGCGCCTTGCGAAGCTCCTTAATGGCGTGAATGGTCATGGTCGTTACCGATTTGACAATCCCCTTGCCTTCGCAATAGGGACAGGAATCATAAACGGCGCTCTCCAGAGACGGACGGATGCGTTGCCGCGTCATCTCAACGAGGCCAAGCTCGGACATTTGTAAAATATTGGTTTTCGCGCGGTCACGCCGGACCGCGTCCCGAAACAAACGGTAAAGGTGCCGCCTGTGTTCCGGCATCTCCATGTCAATGAAATCGATAATCACGATACCGCCCATATCGCGCAGGCGCACCTGCCGGGCGATTTCCTGCGCCGCTTCCAGATTGGTCCGGTAGACCGTCTCCTCCAGATTGTGATGTCCCGTGAATTTTCCGGTATTGACGTCGATCGCGACCAACCCTTCGGTCTGCTCAATAATAATGTGCCCGCCCGAGCGCAGATACACCTTTTTATGAAAGGTCCTGTCGATTTCTTTCTCGATATTATACCGCTCAAAAAGCGAATTGTGCCCCTTGTGCCAATCCAGAGTCACGGGAACGCCCGGTAAATACAGCGACAGGAATCTTTTGACCCGCAAGTACAATTCCTTGGAATCGACGCAAATCCGGTGGACGTCCTCCGTGTAAAAATCGCGAATGGTGCGCTCTACCAGGTCAAGTTCCTGGTGCAAAATGCACGGGGCCGGCTTTTTCTGATTCTCCACCTTGATTTTTTGCCAAATCGCGGATAAATACTTAACATCACGGGAAAAATCTTTCTTGTCTTTTCCCTCCCCCGCCGTCCGCACGATAAAGCCGATATCTTCGGGGCATTGAATTTCATCAAAAAACTGACGAATCCTGTCGCGTTCCGAGCGGGAATCGATTCTGCGGGAAATCCCGATTTTTTCGTCGCCGGGCATCATGACCAGGTAGCGGGCGGGGATCGCGAAATGAGTCGTCAGGCGGGGCCCTTTGGATCGTATCGGCTCTTTGACGATCTGGACGATCACTTCCTGGCCGACCTTGACAACATCCTCGATTTTCAGAAAACCGCGCCTCTCTCTTTTTTCCTCAAACTCCACGTCTTCAAACGCCGGATCCAGCCCGAGAGGCGCCTCAAGCGCGTCCGAAACGTATAAAAAACCGTCCTTCTGCGTCCCCAGGTCGACGAACGCAGCTCCAATCCCGGGCACGACCGATTTGACAACTCCTTTGTAAATATTCCCGAACATGCGAAAGGCATCCGCACGCTCGATAAAAAATTCCTCCAATTTTCCGTCTTCGAGAATCGCAAGCCGCGTCTCGTTGATTTCCCTTGAAATCAGGATTTCCTTTTTCATAATTACCAGCCATTCCTTGATTAAAATTGATTAATTGAGCGGAAAGCGTCTGCGGCACACCCGTCCGAACGAGACAGGGTGGATGGATCAAAAGGATAACCTTTTTCAGCCAATCATTGCAGTATAAACGCATTTCACGCTCGCAGTTAATTGCTAAAACGCTACCAAATACAACTTATGTTGAAACCGGCGCTGGGGCTGGGGATACGGGATTAGGGGCGGTGATTTTATCCGTCGGCACAACCGTCTGTCCTTGCGTATCGACAATCGAAACCGTCACAAAAAATAGTGTTTCCAGTTTTTGATTCGTTGTCCCTGATGTTTGTCTCTTTGACCGGAATAATTTCCCGACAAACGGCATATCCCCCAAAACCGGAATCTTCGACGAACTAATTGATTCTTCTTCCTTCATCAACCCGCCAATCGCGATCGTCTCCCCGCTCCTAATCAATACTTGTGTCTCTGCCGACTCTACCGTAAAAGACGGAAAGGAGTCAAAAGATCCTCCACCAGTACCAGAAGTGAATGAAACACTAGCACCCTGCGCGCTGACTTCCGGTTTTAAATCCACCAGAATTTCACTCGCGTCATTGATGTGCGGCGTCACTTCCAGCACAACGCCTGTCTCCCTGTAAGAAAAACCGGAAATCTCAAAACTGCCCGTCGTCTCGTTTCTCTCAAGGGTCGGAATCGGAACATCCGTTCCGACCTTGATTTTTGCCGTCTGATTATTCAAAACCGTGATTCGCGGATTTGAAACAATTTTTGTATTACTTCTCTGTCTTAAAAAATTCAGAACGGCATTAAATGCCGTGAAATCCAACGTTCCAAACTGATAATCATTTCCGACCACATCTCCCACTGCTTGAATCGGAAAACCACGCGGATTAAAGGGATTTGATATGTTCTCATCTCCTCCGACATTCGGAAAAAACTGGCTCATTAACCGCTCGAACATGTCATACTGGCCTTCCTTGTTGTATGCCCCAAACGGCAGCGTCGTCGGCCTTTTCGATCCGCTTGCCGTCACAGAAGGAGACCACGCGATCCCGAGATTTTCACCTTTTTGCAGCTGGGTCTTTACAATCTTCGATTCAATATACGCCTGAGGGGTACTTTTGTCCATTTTTTTGATAACTTCGCTTATTTTATACAAATTCGTCGGAATATCGGTCACAACAAGCATGTTCGTCCGGGGAACGGATTTAATCCTGCCGCGATCCGATAACACATCTTTAATCGCCTCTTCCGCCTCTTTGGAGGTCGTATAATTCAGGATATAGGTCTCGGTGACCAGCTCTTCTGTGGATAAATTCTCCTTGGTCGTCACGCGAATGACATTATCATCCCGCTCATACACATACCCGTAAGTCCTCAGCACAATATCAAGCGCCCTTTCCCACGGCACATCCTCCAGCCGGATCGTGACAAACCCCCTGACTTCAGGCCCGGCGACAATATTGACGTTACTCTTCAAGCTTAAAATCCTTAGCACATTGATGATGTCCGCGTCCTTAAAGTCCAAACTGACATTGCCCGGCGCCGTAATTCTGGATTCGCTGATAGTAGGAATTGAGTCGGCGGATATATCCTGTTCAGAAGATTGAACGGTTTCAATCGCGAAAGGATTTTCGTCTAACCCCGCCGGCTCCGCACTGTCGGGATCCGTCACACCAAACACGGTGGATGGAATCATCAAAGAAATGGAAAACAGAGTAATACAAAAAATACTTTTCATGACCTGCATTTGTATAATCCCGCCATATCATTCATGCCGTATTTTACCAAAACAATCGATTTTTCCTTAGTTATATTTTCGGCTTTGACCCTTGGTTACTGAATATCCGCTTTTGCTTTTTTGACATAATCTTTCAGGATCTCCTCCTCAGGGCTCAGTAAAACCGTAATATCGGCTGTCCCTTCCTTTCCGAAAACCACCCTGTTTGATTGAATTTCCTTCACAATAAAGCCGGCAAACGATTCTCCGAGTTTAACGATTTCCCCGTTCACAATCACATACGAAGGCTTTCCCGGTTCCCGGACAATCCCCTCCACCTTTAACTGCGCGGCGCCCAACTGCTTTTTCTTCACCCCGGCCAGTTTGGGCGATAAAAAAGGGTCCCGTTTGTCCCGGCTGTCGTAAACAAATTCCTCTTCGCCATCGTCCGCGTCAGCTTGCGCCGGAAGGCAAGAAAGCAATGCCGAGCAAAATAAAAGCAAAAAAAACATGATCATGCGTTTCATCGTTTGAATGCCCTCAACCCTTCATGCGGAGTCGCCCTGATAAAGGCGGTTAAAACCATCGTCGCGTCATGTTCCCCCGCCTCGGAATCGACCCCTTTGATATAAAAACTCTGGATAATGAAATTCTTCGGATACCGTTCCAGGCCGTTAAAAAAAGCCGCCAATTCATGGTAACCGCCGCGCAGGGTTAAATCATAACTGATTTCCGTGAGGGTCTGGCCGAAGGGCGGCGGCAACTTGATGCTCGGCGGGCGCGGCTTCGAGCCGGTAATTTTAACGCCGCTTTTCTGCGCCGTCCCGGAAACAATCCGGATAAACTCATCCTGCTCGTCGGATTTCAGAAAATTCTCGCGCACGCGTTTAATCCGGGCATCCAGATACGCCTTTTCTTTTTTCATTTCCGGAATTTTCGCGATCCGCGCCGTCGCCCCCTGAATCATGAACTGGTTTTTCTTCACCTGCTCCATCGTCTTTGCGTTCTTCACCAAAATGGGCAAAAATCCGCCGAAGATAAACGACACAAGCGCCACAAGCAGAATCGCGTATTGCACAAGCATGCGCCGGTCTAAACTGGTGATGAATTCCAGTATTTTTTTCGGCGTGAAATCATTGATTGAAATTTTGAATTTTATCTTGTCCACTTTGACCCGCCGTTTTTCACGTTCTCGAAATTACCTTTCTGGCTTTATTGCTTCTGCTGGCACACAATCGTAAACTGGGTGACTTTCGTTCCCTTCACCTCCCGCTGGGCGCTGACCGTCTGCACGGTCACCGTAAACGGTTTATCCATCAGGGGGCCTTTCTGCAACCGTGACTTCGCGAATAAATCGAGCTGTTCCTTGATGGCGTTGGCGAAATTCTGAATCACCACCAGGTCGGATTCTTTTTGCGATTCCTCGGCAAAACCGTTGATCAACACGTCGTGTCCGTCCGGTTTTCTGTCATACCTCAAGTCGGACATCCATACGTTGTCGGGGATCAATTCATTAATGACGCCGAGCACCCTTGCCGTCTCAAGCGGCGGGTCGATCACCGAATCATAAAAATCCGCTTCGGCTTTGACGCCCATGCCCAGCTCCCTTTGGAGCGCTTCGGCTTCCGCGTTTTTGACCTTCAAGCTCTCCCACTGCGCTTCCAGCCGCCTCAACTCTCCCCGCTTCTGTATGTGGATAAAAAGGTTAAACAGAGAAGCCAGCAAAAACAACAAAAAAATGCCCGTCAGGACAGGAACCACCGGAATATTCAACTTCCGGACTTCTTTATGCCTCATTTCGTGCGGCAATAAATTAATTCTGATCATATCACTTTGTCCTTAAGGCCAGCCCTAAACTGACCGCCAGATAGGGAGTAAGCGCTTTCACCGTTTCCGGCTTCAGCGCCGCCCCCAATTTCATGCCCAAAACCGGATCCCACTTTTTCACGGGAATTTCAAGTTTCTTCTGGAGGAGCGGCGGCAGTAACGGCACCTGCGAGAATCCGCCGCTGATGTAAATGCTTTCAAGGGGCTTTGCGTCCTGTTTCTGGTTGTAATAATAATTGAGCGTCAGCTTGATTTCGTGAAAAATCCGGTCAAGCGCTTCCTGCACGCATTCCTGGTTGCCGGCATTCTCATCCGTCGGCGCGGACAACAGCTCGGACGCCTTTTCCTCAGAAATATTAAGCTTCTTTTTGATCGCGTTGACCGCGTCCTCTCCTCCGAACGCGATATCCCTTGAAAACACCAGCAGTCCGTCGGTCATAATCATGAACGTCGTGTCGCGGGCGCCAAAATCAACGAGCCCGACCGGCTTGTCCTTGATTTCCGGGACGGCGCGCTCAAGAGCGTTGGCACACGCGAAAGCATCCGCGTCTATCGCCGAGATGTGAAACCCCGCGCCCTGAACCGTCTGAATCAGTTTTTTTACCTCGGTTTTCCGCGCGGCGGCAAGAATCACCGGCATCGTATTGCCTTTCCCTTTCACGTCGGGATTTTCGTTAATGCAGAAATCGATGTAAACGTCGGCCAGATTGAACGGCAGGAATTTTTCCGCTTCAAACTGCAGAGAGCTCGCGAAATCCTGACGGTTCATGCGCGGAAACGTCAGGAACCGGATCACGACGCCCTGCCCTTTAAGGGACACGGCCGCAAACTTCGCCTCAAAACCCGCCGCCTGTTTAAAATCCTTGACCTGCTGATCAATGGGCTGTTCGGTCAACACCTGGCGCGCGCACTTCTGCAGAATCAGCTGATCTCCGTGGTGAAGGAGTTCACAGCCCACC
>CAZFUU010000089.1:6103-6473 GCA_964522565.1 uncultured bacterium
CCATCGCGGACCGCCCGATATTGAGCCCCAGAATCCGCTTTCCGGAAGCGGCGGTTTTATTCCCTGAAGCAAACAGTTGTTTTGCTTTTCCCGCGGCTTTACCGATTTCAGAAGATAGATTAAACGACATAAATCAATGATGCTCCGGCACTTAAACTCGCACATGAACCCGTTACGGCCATATCTTTATTTTACATTTATTATCGGCCATCTCGGCCGCGGACTTTGAGAAAAATTACATGCCCGGAGGATTCTCGAAATTGCCTTGCGAAAGAAAACGGGTCACAGGAGGGTTCCAGGAGCGCTCCAGGAGCACATGGGAACAAGACACTTCAGCGGAAACTCGTATATTGACCGACCGCCCTTCTAA
>CAZFUU010000090.1:0-6429 GCA_964522565.1 uncultured bacterium
CTGACAAGGAGATTTAAAATGAAAAAGAAAATACATCCCGATTACGGGCCCGCGCATGTGCGGTGCGCCTGCGGAAACATGTTTGAAACCAGAAGCGCGAAACCGGAAATTGTCACGGACATTTGTTCGGCCTGCCACCCGCTTTTTACGGGCAAGCAAAAACTGATTGACACCGCCGGTCGAATCGACAAGTTCAAGAAAAAATACGGCGATAAAATTTCAAGCGCGAAAGCCGCCAAGAAAAAAAGCTGACGCCAAGTCGCAAATGGCTGTCGATCAATTCCAGAAAATCAAGGCGCGTTTTCAGGAGCTGGAACGCATGCTTGCCGATCCGGGCGAGCTCCTGAAGGATCAAAAAAAATACCAGGAATGTTCCCGGGAGCTCGCGCGCTTGCGGCCGGTTGCAGAAGGAATTTTGGAGCATGAACGGCTCCGGCAGGAGCTCTCTGACGTTGAAATTCTTCTTCAGGAGGAGACGGGCGACCAAGAGCACGAAAAATTGTATGAAGAAGAAAAAATCCGTTTGGTCGCCCGGTTGGCGGAGCTGAAAACGGAAATCGAAGACGGGATTCTCAGCGGGTCGGATTCTGAAGGAGACAAAAGCATCATTGTAGAAATCCGGGCAGGAACGGGCGGGGAAGAGGCCGCGTTGTTTGCGCGGGATTTATTCCGGTTGTACAGCCGCTATGCGGGTCAAAACGGGCTCAAAGTCGAAGTGATGGACTCAAGCATCGCGGGAAAAGGCGGGTTCAAGGAAATCGTTTTTGCCGTAACCGGACAGGGGGCTTATTCGAAATTTAAATATGAAAGCGGGACGCATCGCGTTCAACGCGTACCGGAAACGGAAGCAAGCGGCCGGATTCACACTTCCGCCTCAACCGTCGCCGTATTGCTCGAGCCGGATGAAGTGGACGTTGATATTAAACCCGAAGATATCCGAATCGATATTTGCCGGGCGGGCGGCCCCGGCGGTCAGGGTGTCAATACGACGGATTCCGCGGTTCAGATTCTGCACATTCCGACGGGACTGCTGGTCAGATGCCAGGACGAGAGGTCTCAGCATAAAAACAAGGCAAAGGCCATGCGCGTTTTGCGGGCGCGGCTGTATGAGCTGGAACGCGAAAAAAAGGAACGCCAGTATTCCGAGGCCCGAAAAAAACAAGTCGGCTCCGGAGACCGCAGTGAGAAAATCCGAACGTATAATTTTCCGGATAAGCGCGTCACCGACCACCGGATCGGCGTGACGCTTTATTCGCTTGATCAGGTGATGGAAGGAAATATCGAAGAATTTGTCCGCGCGCTCGCCCGGGAAGAGCGGAAGCAGAAGTTGGAACAACAGCTATGAGCGTCTTGATGGAATGGATTGAAAACGGCGCACGGGTGCTGGAGCCGGCGCTGGGCCAAGATGCGCGGCGGGAAGCCCAAATTCTGTTTTCCAAAGCAAGCGGCCGGCCGCTCCATGATTTTTTTTCGAAAGGTGTTATTGATTCCGGCGACCGAATAAAAGAAAAATTTGATGCGCTGGTCGACAAACGCAAAACACGGTTTCCGCTTCAGTATTTACTGGAAGAGGTCCCTTTTTTTGATGTCACTTTGCGAATTGACCAGCGGTGTTTGATCCCCCGGCCGGAAACCGAATTGCTGGTTGAAGAAGCCGTCAAAATTCTCGGGTCCCGAGAAGGCGGTAAAAATGTTCTGGATATCGGAACGGGATCGGGCAATATCGCCATCGGCCTGGCAAACGCGTGCCGCGACGTGTCGGTGCTCGCGGTGGATATTTCTTTCGGCGCCTTGAGCGTGGCGCGCGAAAATTCGGCGCTGAATGAGGTCGCCGACCGCATCGAATGGGTTAACTCGGATTGTTTTGAAGCCCTCGGCGGCGTTTTTTTCGATTTGATCGTGTCCAATCCGCCGTATCTTGAGACGGCGGATTTCGACGGGCTTCAGCCGGAGCTTCAATATGAACCGAAAGCGGCGCTTGACGGCGGAAAAGATGGACTTACAATTTTAAGGAAAATCGTTTACAATGCGGTCGATTTTTTAAAAGCAGGCGGTGTTCTTTTGGTCGAAGTCGGCGACCGTCAGGCAGAGGCCGTTAGCCGGTTATTTCGCGAGAACCAATTTTCCGGCGTTCAGGTGTATCCGGATTATCGGGGAATCGGCAGAATCATTTCGGGAGTGTTTTGTGGATAAAATTATTGTTTACGGGAGTCGCAAGTTAAAAGGAGAGGTGATTATTTCGGGCGCCAAGAATTCGGCGCTTCCGATTATGGCGGCCGCTTTGCTTGCGGAAGGGCCGTCACGAATTGAAAACATTCCGGACCTTCGGGATGTTGCCACGATGGTGGAGCTTCTCAAAACGATGGGGGCGGACATCCGGTTTGAAAACGGAGTGGTCACTGTGGAGGCAGGCGACGCGCTAAGGCATGTCGCGCCTTATGAGCTTGTCAGTACCATGCGGGCGTCCGTTTGCGTTCTTGGTCCGCTTCTCGGCCGGCTGAAAAAAGCGGAAGTTTCTTTGCCCGGTGGGTGTGTGATCGGCGCCCGTCCGATTGATTTGCATATCAAGGGGTTGCAGCAGCTGAACGCGAAAATTACGGTCGAGCACGGGTATGTCATCGCCAAGGCGCCGCGAGGGCTTCGGGGAAACGATGTGTATTTGGGAGGGAATTTCGGATCGTCGGTCTTGGCGACGGCGAATGTGATGATGGCCGCGACGCTGGCCAAAGGCAAGACGCGCATTGAAAATGCCGCTTGCGAGCCGGAGCTTGTTGACCTGGCGAATTTTTTAAATCAGGCGGGCGCCCGGATCCGCGGGGCGGGGTCACACATGATTGAAATCGAGGGGGTCAAGAAATTGACAGGCACGACCTACCGCGTCATTCCGGACCGGATTGAAACGGGGACATTTCTTCTGGCGGGGGCCATTGTGCCGGGCAGCGATATTGTGGTCAAGAGTTGCAGGCCGGAACACAATCCCGCGCTCATTCATAAACTGAAAGAAACGGGCGTCCAAATTTTCTGGGACAACGAAGGAATCCGCGTCCGCCGCCGGCTCGGAAAATTAAAACCGGTCGATGTAACGACATTGCCTTATCCGGGATTCCCGACCGATTTGCAGGCCCAGATGATGGCGCTGATGGCAGCCACGCCGGGGATCAGCGTGATAACCGAAAAAATTTATCCGGACAGATTTATGCACATCAGTGAATTGAACCGCATGGGCGCGAATATTTTTCTTGAAGGATCCAGCGCCATCGTCAACGGGGTCCGTCATTTAAGCGGAGCGCCCGTGATGGCGTCGGATTTGCGCGCCAGCGCGGCCCTGGTCCTGGCGGGACTCGCGTCCGAAGGGCAAACGGAGGTCCAGCGCGTTTATCATCTTGATCGGGGATACGAACGAATCGAGGAAAAATTATCCGGCCTCGGCGCGAAAATTAAACGAGAGAAAGAATAATTTTAACATTGAGACAGAGAGAAGGGAGAAGAGAGCAGAGAGATTGCTTATGTATTCTCTGTTCTTTGCCATCTACTATCTTCTCTTTTGGCCTTTACATTAAGGGGAGGGAAAAACATTGGTACGAATTAGATTAAAAAGAACGGGAGCGAAAAATAAAGTGACATGGCGGGTGGTGGTTGCCGACAGCCGGTCGCCGCGGGACGGGCGTTTTATTGAGGAAATCGGCTATTACGATGCGCGTAAAGATCCGGCTGTCATCGAGGTCAAGGCGGACAGGGCGAAATACTGGCTCGGCAAAGGCGCGAAACCCACGCAGACGGTTCTCAGCCTGCTGAAACAGAAAGGGATACGGGCCGAATAACCGTCGCGCCGAGCGTCGCTGCTAGTCGTTGTCCGGAAGTGATATCGAAAAGCAATCAAAATCTGTCGAAAAAACTTGAACGGCGCCTGCCCTTGCGCCACTCATAAACGAAAATATTATTTTAATTGAAGCGCAAGGACGGTCATGACAACCGGTGAATATTGATGGGAATGTCATGGCTGGGCGGGATTGTGTATGAATAAAACGCGGCTTGAAATTGACGTGGTGACCTTGTTTCCGAAACAGCTTGAAGCCCCGCTTGGCGAATCAATGGCCCGGCAGGCGGTGTTGAGAGGCGCTGTCAAAATTAAAATTCACGATCTCAGGGATTACGCCAAGGACAAACACCGCACATGCGACGACAAACCGTATGGCGGCGGCGCCGGGATGGTGATGATGATAGAGCCGATTTTTGATTGCCTGAAGGCGGCCGGAAAAGGGCATCGGATTATGGTTTCTCCGAGAGGCAAAGTATTTTGCCAGGCGGACGCAAAACGCCTGGCAAAGAAAAAGAAAATCATTTTTATCTGCGGGCATTATGAAGGGATTGATGAGCGCGTTCACCGGCACCTGGCGGACGAGGAACTCTCGCTCGGCGATTTCGTGACAACGGGCGGTGAATTTCCGGCGCTTTGTTTTATCGATGCGATATTGCGCCTGGTGCCCGGGGCGCTCGGCAACCAGGCGTCTCTTGTGAGCGAATCTTTTAATAGCGGACAACTGGATTTTCCGCATTATACGCGCCCGAGAAAATTCCGGGGGTGGCAAGTGCCCGGGGTTTTGTGGTCGGGAGATCACGCGAAAATTGAAAAATGGCGCGCGGAGGAATCTTTGCGGCTGACCCGGAAACACCGGCCGGATTTATTGCGCGCGAAGGCAAAATCGAAATAATTAAATTAAGAAGATACCGGCGTTCGCGGATTTTCGCTGTCATTCAGGGGCGCGCCCAATGTTGAATTTGGGTTCGTTCCCGCTTGATGCGCGAAAATGGATTAAACGCCGGAAGAGAAGGCAGTGAACAAAATTAAGCAATGAGATTGAGAGGAACACCATGAATCAAAAAATAGCATTGATCGAAAAGGACTACTTAAAAAAAACCGCGCCCGATTTTAAAATCGGCGATCAGGTCAAAGTTCATCTGAAGGTGCAGGAAGACGACAAAACCAGGACCCAGGTGTTTATGGGAACTGTTATTCGCAAGCGCGGCAGTGGAACCGGCGCCACTTTCACGGTGCTCAAGGACGTGCGCGGCGATATGGTTCAAAAAACATTTCCGCTTCATTCGCCGAATGTGGAAAAAGTCACCGTTGCCATGAAAGGAAACGCGCGGCGGGCGAAATTATATCACTTGATGAAGAAAAAACAGGGGCAGTAAGAATCAAATTGCCAACACGTGTTTTTCTTCTTCTGCAGGTCACGTTTAAACGCAATGGCACTCGGTTAAGGTAATAAAAAGGAAAGGCCTCCTAATGTCGATGTGAATGTTGAGAAGTCATTCACAACACAGGAGGCCTTAAATGACCAATAGAGATATCGAGTGGAAAAAGGAAAAACTTGAGCGCATAAGGAAAGAAATAGAAACGGGACAATTAAATGCCATTCGCGAATTGTTACCGGATGATGTGATTAAACAAATCTGTGAAGAATGTAACTATGAATTTAGGAATCGTTTGTTAACACCATTAGCAACGGTATTTCATATGATCAGTACGGGAATGATACGAGAGGGAAGTTTTCAAGGCGCATGGCAAATGAGCGGACAAAGCGGCAGGTCCGGTTCTTTAGCGGATGCGAGAAAACGTTTGCCTTTAGAAGTTTGGATTAAAATTCATGAATGGATGATGAAAGAAATCGGAAAAGAAAATGCTTCTAAGGAATTGTGGCGAGGGCATCGTGTGATAGGTATTGATGGAACGTGTGTATCGATGAGTGACGAGATACAATTGGCAGAACATTTTGGAAGATGTAAAGGCAAACGTGGACCCGGACGATTCCCAACGGCTCGGGTCGTGGTGGCCCTTAATTTAAAAACATTGATTCATTTATGCCATAAAGCCAGCCCTTACAACATCAATGAAACGAGAGCGTCTCATCCACTCCTTCGCGAATTGGAAACAGGAGATGTCATCGTTTTTGATCGCTTGTATTCAGGAGCAAATTTATATGTTGAATATGGAAAAGCCGGAATTAATTACATAGGTCCGGTCCATGCTTCTTTAAAAGTGGAAAACTTAAAAGTAATAGAGATTTTAGGAGACAAAGATTTACTTGTAGAAATGAGGATAAATCCGGTGTGCCGGCGGCAGGATCCGGCCCTACCCCAAAGCATTCAAGTGCGAATCATCCAAACGAGGGCCAGGATAAAGGGTAGACGACAAGAAATTTGGATCGCAACGAGTCTTCTAGATTCAGTGAAATATCCAAAGCAAGAGGTCATAGAATGGCAAAAAAATCGTTGGAAAGTTGAAACCTTAATCCAAGAATTGAAAATTTGGATCGGAGCTGATATTTTACGCTCGAAAACGGTTGAAGGTATTTATAAAGAACTGTATGCTCGGGTTGCAGGATTAAATTTGATCCATTGGCTTATTTTAAAAGCAGCTGAAAA
>CAZFUU010000091.1:0-2116 GCA_964522565.1 uncultured bacterium
ACAGTGTTTCTTTCGTGCGCGGGTGGTGGAATGGCAGACACGCATGTTTGAGGGGCATGTGGCGCAAGCCGTGGGGGTTCAAGTCCCCCCCCGCGCAATATTTAAGCTATTAGCTGTTAGCCGTTAGCTTTTAGAATTGACGGAAAAATATGCAGGATTTTAAAAGGTTGAAAGTTTGGGAAAAAAGTCATGCTTTGGTTTTAAAAATATATAAACAGACCGCAAAATTTCCAAAGGAAGAGGTATACGGATTAACAAGCCAAATTCGCCGTGCCGCTGTTTCAGTCGCGGCAAATATTTGTGAAGGATGTGCCAGGGGCGGGGATAACGATTTTGCGCGGTTTTTGAGGATTTCCCTCGGCTCAGCGAGTGAAGTAAAGTGTGAATTGCTTATAGCATTCGACTTGGGGTTTTTGAGCGAAGTGGTTTATAAAAATCTGACGTGTCAAATTGATGAAATTATGAAAATGTTATCTGCCTTAATTCAGAAATTCAAATCTAAAAACGAATATCTAACCGCTAAAAGCTAATAGCTAAGGGCTTAATTATGAACCCAAACATTTTCCGCAAGTATGATATCCGCGGCGTCGCGGACCGTGATTTAACCGACGAAACCGTTTACGGCATCGGCCGTGCGTTCGCAAGCATGATAGTCGCGCGGACCGGCGTCAGCCGGCCGACGGTGATCGTCGGGCGCGATATCCGCCCGAGTTCCCAGAGAATCCGGAACGCAATGGTCAATGCCCTGACGGAGTCCGGCGCGGAAGTGATTGACATCGGGATTGTGACGACGCCGGTCACCTATTTCGCCATCGCGACACTAAAAACCACCGCGGGCGTGATGATCACGGGTTCTCATAATCCGGCCGAGCAAAACGGCCTGAAACCCTGTATCGGGCGCGACTCTGTTTTCGGCGATGATATTCAGAAACTCCGGGAAATGATCGAGAAAAGGGACTTTATCGAAGGGAAGGGCTCGGTTCAGGAAAAGGAAATAATTCCCGCCTATCAGGAATACGTCGAAAAAGCGTTCCGTTTCAAAAGAAAACTTCGTGTCGTGGTGGATTCCGGAAACGGAACCGCCGGCCTCGTGGCGCCGAAACTGATCCGTGATTTGGGCCATGACGTCATCGAGCTTTTCAGCGAGCCGGACGCGAGGTTCCCGAATCATCATCCCGACCCGTCCGTGGAAAAAAATCTGCAGGCCTTGATTGAAACAGTGCGCGAAAAACAGGCCGATGTGGGGATCGCGTTCGACGGCGACGCCGACCGGGTGGGCGTCGTGGACGATAAAGGCGAAATTATCTGGGGCGATAAACTTCTGATTTTGTTTTCGCGGTTTATCCTGGCACAAAAGCCGGGCGCGAAGTTCATCGCGGACGTGAAGTGCTCGCGGCTTTTTTTCGAAGATGTCAAAAAGCACGGCGGAGAAGCCATTATGTGGAAAACTGGCCACGCGTTCATCAAGCAAAAACTGAAAGAAGAACAGGCCGACCTTGCCGGCGAGATGAGCGGCCATATGTTTTTCGCGAACCGTTATTTCGGGTTTGACGACGGAATTTACGCGGGGATCCGGGTGCTCGAAGTCCTGGATCAGGCGACGAAAAAACTTTCTGAGCTTTTAAGTGACCTTCCCAGGACGTACGCGACGCCTGAAATCCGTTTTCCGTGCCCGGATGACAAAAAATTCCTGATTGTCGAAGCGGTGGCGGATTATTTTAAAACCCGTTATCCCACCATTACCATCGACGGCGCGCGCGTGGATTTCGGCGACGGCTGGGGGCTGTTGCGCGCGTCCAACACGGAGCCGCTTCTGGTCATGCGTTTTGAAGCGACCGGTGAGGCGCGGCTCGCGGAAATTAAAAAAATACTCGAAGATAAATTGAAGGAAATTACCAGGACGCTAAAAGCGTAAGGCGTAAAGCGAAAAGCTCAAAGTATAAGACACAAAAAAAGTTATGGACAAGCCGCGCTATGATTTTGAAAAACTTGATGTTTATCAAAAATCCTTAGATTTCACAGAAAGCGTTTTTAAGATTACCGAGGGCTTTCCTCATTTGATGCAATTTTCTATGGGAGACCAGTTTCGCCGGGCGTCTTTGTCGATATTCAATAA
>CAZFUU010000091.1:2126-6395 GCA_964522565.1 uncultured bacterium
CATTGCTGAAGGGTCACAGAAACGTGGCGCGGCGAAAAGACAATTCTATGGATATTCATTAGATTCGTCGAGAGAGTGTGTCCCAATTCTTGAATTAGCGCGCCGCAGACAGTTGATTGACGACAAAATTTATCATCAATTATCAGATCAATGCTATAGCATTGGAAATATGTTATATCGGCTTATTCGGAGCGTGCAGTGATGTTCGAACTTTTCACCTTTAACTTTACGCGTTACGCGCGTTGTACGGATTAATATGCTCTGGACGCTGGTGATGGCGGGCGGATGGGGAACCCGGCTGTGGCCCTTATCGACCCGGAAAATTCCGAAACCCTTTCTCAAGATCCTTCCGGGCGAAAAATCGCTTTTTGAAGAATGCGTCCGGCGTGTCCGCGCCATTGTGCCGGCCGGCCGGATATTGATCATTGGAAATGAAAACCATTTGGGTTTGATGCGCGCACAGGCGAAAGGCATTCCTGCGCGCCAAATCATCGGCGAGCCGGAATCGAAAAACACGGCGGCGACCGTCGCGTTGGCGGCATCGCTCATTGCTGAGAAGGATCCGTTCGCGTCCCTGCTTGTTTTGCCGGCTGACCATCTCATCCGTCAGGAAAAAAAATTCAGGGCCGCGGTCGAAAAAGCCCGGTCGGCGGCTTTACGGAATCAATCGTTTTGTGTGTTTGGCGTCAGGCCCGGATTTCCGTCGGATTCCTACGGTTATCTGGAGCGGGGCGCAAAGCTGTCTGACGGAATCTTCGAATTGAAACGGTTTGTCGAAAAACCGTCCGGGAAGAAAGCGCAGGAATTCATCAAAACCGGGCGGTTTGACTGGCACGCCGGAATTTTCGTGGCGCCCGCAAGCGTGATTCTGGATGCGGTGGGCAAATCCGCGCCAAAAATCCTGAAGCTGATCAAACGCCTTAAAATTAAAAACGGCAAAATTGTTTCCCGGGGCATTTTCGCCCGATTGCCGAATATTTCAATCGATTACGCGGTTCTTGAGCGCCTGAAACGCGCGTGCATGGTCGCCGGGACGTTTGACTGGTGTGACGTTGGGTCATGGAAAGTGTTCGATGGGTTATGGCCGAAAGACAAAGACCAAAATGTGTATTTTGGAACGCTTAATAGCGTGGATGGACGGTCTAATATTGTTTATTCTCCAAACCAAAATGTGGTTATTTTCGGACTTAATGATCTAGTGGTTATTAATACGCCAAAGGCGTTGTTGATCACCAATAAAAACGCGTCCGAATCTATGAGAAAACTCGCTCATTTGCATTAAACCCAAAAAAAGGGGGCAACTTTTAGGAGCTGCCCCTTTTTTTAACAATCGTAAATTAAGATGGAACATATTTTACAAGCGATTTTTTTAGGATTTCTTCAAGGGTTAACGGAATTCCTTCCAATTTCCAGTTCCGCGCACTTGGCGCTTGCTCAATATTTTCTTGGATTTGAAGAGGGAAGTTCCGTGCTTGTTTTTGATGTATTTATCCATTTGGCGACATTGTTAGCAGTGATTTTTTATTTCCGTAAAGATTTATTTCCTATTTCCAGAATCTCACTTGCGCTTGTTAAATATGTTGCTCTAGCGACGGTTCCAACCGTAGTGGCGGCTTTGTTCCTAAAAAACCTCTCTGAATCTTTTTTTCATCAAAACTTATATCCAATCGGATTCACTCTTCTTGCGAATGCGTTATTTTTGACTTCTCTTCGTTTCTTGGGGCATAAAGAAGGCGGCCGGGAAGTGAACCGGTGGCGAGCGCTGATGATTGGTTTGGTTCAAGGTATGGCTGTGATGCCGGGGCTTTCCAGATCTGGATCCACAATTACCGCGTCTTTATGGCTTGGCTTAAAACGTGAAGAAGCGGTTCGTTTTTCTTTTTTAGCCGCGATTCCGGCGATTATTGGCGCGAATATTTTAGTCTTTCATGAGGCTTTGCCCACAATGAGCTGGCATTTGGCACCAGGTATGATCAGCGGATTTGTTGCTGCTTTTATCAGCGGCTATTTCGCGATTGCTTTAATGATGAAATTGGTTCAAAAAGGCAAAATCTATTATTTCGCGTTCTATACTGCGCCGCTGGCGATTTTCATCTTAATTTATTTCCTCGTGTTTAAAGGCTGATATGAGCTCCATCCATGTTCAGCTTAAGCCGGGCAAAGAAAAACCGGTGAAAGCATTTCATCCCTGGATTTTTTCGGGCGCGATCGATCAAATCGACGAGGACTTCAAACCCGGAGATCTCGTCAAGGTTTATTCCAGCCAGAACGAATTTTTGGGGACGGGCTATCTCAACCCGCGTTCAAACATTGCCGTTCGCATGTTGACGTTTCGGGACGAAACGGTCGGCCGCGAATTTTTTCTCAATCGAATCCGGGAAGCCCGGGCCCTTCGCGACCGGTTTCTGCCGCCCGATACGAACGCGTACCGCCTGATTCATTCGGAGGGGGATTTTTTGCCGGGGCTGATTGTGGACCGTTACGCGGATTATCTGGCCGTTCAATTTCTCACGGCGGGGATGGAGAAACTGAAACCGGAAATTTTATCCGCGCTCAAAGAAGTTTGCCCCGCGAAAGGGATTTACGAGCACGATGATGAATCGATGCGAAAATTTGAGGGTTTGGGAAAAGGGCAGGGAATGCTGGCGGGAGACAAAGTGCCGGATTACGTCGAAATCGAGGAATACGGGCACAGATTTCTCGTTGACGTCAAGGAAGGACAGAAAACGGGTTTTTTTCTTGACCAGCGGGAAAACCGGAAATTAGCCGGCGACTTTGCGAAAGGAAAACGCGTTCTCAACTGCTTCGCGTATACGGGCGGGTTTTCAATTTATGCCGCGAAGGCGGGCGCGCTTTCAGTCACATCCGTTGAAATCCAGGAGCGCGCCATCAACACAATGAAAAGCAATTTTGAATTAAACGGTTTCCCCTCACCTTTATCCTCTCCCACAGGGAGAGGGGAGCCTGCCTGCCGGGCAGGCAGGGGAGAGGGGAAGTATCGGTTCGTGCGGCAGGATGTATTTGATTTTCTCCGCGAGGAACGGGACACTTATGATCTTATTATTCTCGACCCGCCGGCATTCTGCAAACACCAGAGTCAAATCCAGCAGGCGGCGCGCGGCTATAAAGACATCAATCTTCAGGCGATGAAACGCCTTGCTCCGGACGGACTGTTGTTTACCTTTTCCTGTTCCTCTCACATAACGCCCGATCTTTTCCAGAAAATAGTATTCGGCGCGGCAAAAGACGCCGGCCGGCTCGTCCAAATCATCCAAAAAACCTCACACGCCTTTGATCATCCGATCAACATTTACCATCCTGAAGGCGAGTATTTGAAGGGGTTGGTGGTTAGAGTCAGCGAAGATTGTTAGAGACACCTCTCCGGACGGTTTTGGCATAAACTCTCAATTTTTTCTCGCGAGTTTAAACGCTGTTCTGGATTGGTAAAACGGAAACCCAGTTGATAAAAAGGAACATCTGCGTAATCGGAACCATAGGAATATCGTTCTGTCAATCCTCCGCCGTATCCATCCGCATCAAGATGGCCTGTGGGCACACTTCCCACGGAAACTTCTATTCCGAGCGATAATAAGGCGGGATAAGCGTCATTAAGCATTTGCATAAACTCATTGTAGTCTTTAATTGGGACCCCCCGAAAACCATAGTCCTCTGTGGGAGTTGGACAAATTCCAGCACCTTGATCGCAGCCGGTAAGTTCCGGTGGAAATGAGATATTGTAAGCAAACTTCATATAGTCAATTGCATAAGCAGCCCATTCTAAAAGATCAGCTAAAGCAGAGGCATTAGAGGCGGTATCAATATGAGGACCATTATAAAAACCTGAAGTAACAGCAGAAAAATTGAACGCGTCTTCCCACGGATTTTCCATTTCGGAAACACCAGATGGCGTCAGGAGAAAACACCGGTCACCAGAAGAGCCCCATTTCCCGGGTTGCGGGCAGGAACGAAACCGGTAATTGGTTCTGTTGGTAAAAGTTGTGTATTCGTCTTTTGTATAATCCTTTGCCTCAATCGCGGATAAACTGGCGGTAATCGAAAGCTCATCGGGATCCGTCACCAATTCCGATCCCCATGTCTCCTCGGCGGGGAACTGGCCGGTGCGTCCATTGATGTTATTCAGATTTTGCCCGATGGCGCGCATGTGCTGTTTGACAAGTTCCATGTTGGCATTCATTTTGATTCGCATAAAATTAGGAACGGCAACCGCGGTAAGAACTCCTACGATTGCGACGGTTGTCATGATTTCGA
>CAZFUU010000092.1:0-6357 GCA_964522565.1 uncultured bacterium
AATCCGGCCGTCAAGTCACTCAATTACTTGAATAATATTATGGCAAAAATCGAAGCGACAAATTCAAATTACCAGGAAGCGTTAATGTTGAACCACGACGGCTATGTGGTGGAATGCACGGGGGACAATATTTTTATCATCAAAAAAGGAATTCTTCAGACGCCGCCGACTTATCTGGGCGCGCTCAGGGGAATTACCCGGCAGGCCATTATGGATCTGGCGCTTCGCAACGATATTCCTTGTCAGGAACGCGTTCTGACCCGGCACGACCTGTTTAACGCCGATGAATCGTTTTTGACGGGAACGGCGGCGGAAGTGATTCCGGTCGTCAAAATCGACGGTCGAGTGATCGGGACCGGAAAGCCGGGGAAAATGACGCGAAAATTGATGAGCGCTTTTCATGATTCGACGCGCAAAGACGGCGTGAGATATACATTATAATGAGAAAACAGATGACAGAGCGCAGACAACAGAAATTAAAATTGTCATTCTGTAATCTGTGCTCTGTTTTCTGTAACCTGAGATCCGGAGGGTCTGGATGATTTGTAATATTTGCGGAAAAAACGAAGCGACGATTCATTTGACGGAAATTCTGAACAATCAAATGGTCGAAATTCATCTGTGCGAAATGTGCGCGGAAGAGAAAGGGACCGACCTGAAAGCGACTCAGCTCAACTTCGGCCAGCTGCTGGCCAATTTGTCCGGCCTGTTCCCGGAGGTGAAAACCCAGCGGATTCAAAAGATTGTCTGCAAGGGATGCCAAATGAGTTTTGATGAATTCACCAAAACGGGCCGGCTCGGGTGCGGCGTATGTTATGAGTCCTTTGAAAAACAGCTGATGCCGCTTTTGAGGCGGATCCAGAAAGGGATCAGGCACGCCGGCAAAATCCCTCAAAGAAGTTCCGGAAAGGTGAAAGCGGTGTATAATTTGCGCGATCTTCAAAGCCGCCTCCAGCAGGCCGTTCAGAAAGAGGCCTACGAGGAAGCGGCCAGCATCCGCGATCAGATTCGCGTGATTGAAGACGGATTAAAGAAAGAGAAAAAAACCAAAAGTTGATATGGCAGCCACGGGCCCTTTTGATTATTTACTTAAATCCACTTGTGAATGGCTTCGCGGGACGGGCGATGAGTCCGACATCGTCATCAGTTCGCGGATCCGTCTGGCCCGCAATCTCGCGGAGTATCCGTTTTATGAGCGAATGACCGCGGCGGAGCAGGAACAGGTCATCAAAAAAGTCGAGAGCACGATTGAAAATTTGCCGATGCTTAAAAAGTCGTTTTTCGTCAATTACAAGGGGCTGGAGGAAACCGACCGCCAGTTTCTGCTGGAACGCCATTTGATCAGCCGGGAACACGCTTCAGACGGCGGCAAAAAGGCCGTTGTTGTTTCGCCGAATGAAATTATCAGCATCATGGTCCTGGAGGAAGACCACCTTCGCGCCCAGGTATTCCAGTCCGGCCTCAATTTGATTCAGGCGTGGCGGCTGATGGATCAACTGGACACGGCGCTGGAAAAAGAACTTCCTTATGCTTTTCATCCGGGTTTCGGGTATTTGACCGCGTGCCCGACAAACGTGGGGACAGGGATGAGAGCTTCCTGTATGGTGCATCTTGTGGGCCTTGTTATGACCAAACAGGTGGGGAAAGTGGTGCAGGCGCTTTTGAAACTCAATCTGGCCGCGCGCGGATTTTTGGGGGAGGGAACGGAAGCCGCCGGAAATTTTTATCAGTTTTCCAATCAGCAGACGCTCGGACAAAAAGAAGATGAGATTGTCGAAGGCCTGGAACGCGTGATGAAACAGGTAGTCGAACATGAAAAAGAGGCGCGCAGTTATCTGATGGAAAAGAAACGCGCCCAGCTTGAAGACCAGATCTGGCGGTCGGTCGGCGCTCTGAAGTCCGCCCGGTTGATGTCCAGCGGGGAAGCCATCGGGCTGTTGTCACTGATGCGGCTCGGCGTGGATTTAGGTTTCGTTCAGAATCTGAGCAAGACGAACCTGAACGCGCTTTTTTTGTTCATTCAACCGGCGCATCTACAGAAATTGATGGGCGAGCCGCTTGGCGCCGGCGAGCGCGATCACAAACGCGCGGAATTACTACGGACTCGGCTTAAAGATGTCGATTTATTATAATAATATTTTCATTAACACGGGAGTTTAAACATGTTTGATCGTTTTACCGAACGGGCACGGAAAGTCATTATTTTGGCGAAAGAGGAAGCGAAACGTTTTAATCACGATTACATCGGGACGGAGCATATTTTGCTTGGCCTGATCAAGGAAGGCGAAAGTGTCGCCGCGGCTGTGTTGCAGAACCTCGGGCTTTCGCTTGATACGATTCGCCTCGAAGTGGAAAAGCTGGTCCAGTTCGGGCCGAGCACCATTGTGTCCGGCGATATCCCGTTTACGCCGAAAGCCAAAAAGGTGATTGAGCTCGCGATGGATGAAGCGAGGCGGCTTGGGCACAATTATATCGGGACGGAACATTTGCTTCTCGGCCTCATTAAAGAAGGGGAAGGCGTCGCCAGTCATGTGCTGATGAATGTCGGCCTCGATTTGAACAAAGTCCGTTCGGAAGTCATTAAATTGCTCGGCTCCTCGGCGCCTCAAAGCGGCGGGGGCGGATCCATGGCGGGAGGGCCCGCGGCGGGAAAAGCCGGAAAATCAAAAACGCCCGCGCTGGACGCTTACGGGCGTGATTTGTCTGAATTGGCGCGCGAAGGCAAACTGGACACTGTGGTGGGCCGAAGCGATGAAATCGAACGCGTGATCCAGATTCTCGCACGCCGCACAAAAAATAATCCCGTTTTAATCGGCGAGGCGGGTGTCGGAAAAACAGCGATTGTCGAGGGGCTTGCGCAACGGATCGTTTCCGGCGATGTGCCCGAAGTGCTTTTGGACAAGCGGCTGGTGGTTTTGGATTTGGCGCTGATGGTCGCCGGGACGAAATACCGCGGCCAGTTTGAAGAACGCATCAAGGCCGTCATGGATGAAATCCGCAGGTCGGAGAACGTCATTATTTTTATCGATGAATTGCATACGCTTGTCGGTGCGGGCGGCGCGGAAGGCGCGATTGACGCTTCGAATATTTTAAAGCCGTCATTGTCCCGGGGCGAAATCCAGTGTATCGGGGCGACAACGCTTGATGAATACCGCAAATATATTGAAAAGGACGCCGCGCTGGCGAGGCGCTTTCAGATGATCATGGTCAATCCGCCGACCGTCGATGAGACGATTGAAATTTTAAAAGGCCTTCGGGACCGGTATGAAGCGCATCACCGGGTCAAAATTACGGACGAGGCGATTGAAGCGGCATCCAAACTTTCGGACCGTTATATCTCGGGACGTTTTCTCCCCGATAAAGCCATCGATCTGATTGATGAGGCGGGTTCCCGGGCGCGAATTTCGGTGACGCGGCTTCCCAAGGATTTGAAAAAGACCGAGGCCGATATCGAAGAACTGCGGATGGAGAAAGAAGCTGCCATCAAGGCGCAGGACTTTGAAAAGGCCGCCCGGTTGAGAGATCAGGAGCGGAAGGCGAAAGAGGAACTGGCGAAATTCAAGAAAAGCTGGAAGGAATCCAAATCCGAAGTTGACGTCCAGGTGTCGGGTGAAGATATTGCCATCGTCGTCGCCAAGACGACCGGTGTCCCTCTTCAGCGTCTTGAGGAAAAAGAACAGACACGGCTGCTGCGGATGGAAGAAGAACTTCACCGCCGCGTGATCGGGCAGGAAGAAGCCATCAAAGCCATCGCGCACGCGGTCAGACGGTCGCGTTCCGGACTTCGCAATCCGCGCCGGCCGATCGGAAACTTTATTTTTATGGGGCCGACCGGCGTCGGAAAAACGCTTCTGGCGCGGGCGCTGGCTGAATTTATGTTCGGCGATCAGGACGCGATTGTTCAAATCGACATGTCCGAATACGGCGAAAAATTCAACGTTTCCCGTCTTGTCGGCGCGCCTCCGGGCTATGTGGGGTATGATGAAGGCGGTCAATTGACGGAAAAAGTCCGCCGGCGGCCTTATTCGGTCGTATTGCTGGATGAAATTGAAAAAGCGCATCCCGACGTTTTTAATATTCTCTTGCAGGTCATGGAAGACGGCAGATTGACGGATTCGTTCGGCCGGCGTGTTGATTTCAGAAATACGGTTTTAATCATGACGTCCAACATCGGCGTGGACATGCTGCGCCAGCAGGGGAGCCTGGGATTTCAGGCGAAATCTGAAGAACATAATTATCAGGCAATGAAAGGAAAAATGCTTGAAGAGGCCAAACGCGTTTTCCGCCCTGAATTTTTAAACCGCGTTGATGACGTGGTGGTTTTCCATGAACTGACCCGGGCAGACCTTGAGCAGATTATCCACATTGAACTGGCGGAATTAACCGAACGGATGAAGGACAAGAAAATGGAGCTCATTCTGGATCAGGAAGTCGTCAAATTCCTGATTGAGAAAGGATATGATCCGTTGTTCGGGGCCCGCCCCTTGAAACGGACCATCCAGAAATATATCGAAAACGTCCTTGCCGAGGAAATTCTCGGAGGGAAATTCAAGGAAAACGACAAAATTAGCGCAGTGCTGAAAGGCGAAACCATTTCTTTTGAATTAGCCAGCTGAGAATGGATTCAAAAATATGAAAGCACGTTTTGATCTTGCCGAAATCATCGGTGATTTCCAAAAAGGTTTGGATACACTGGGGCGCAGGGCGCTTTGCTTTTTGTATGACACCGGCGGGATTTCCATCTTATTCTGGCAATCCATTGTCGCCATATTCAGCCGCAAACCCAGATGGGCGAGCACGATTGATCAGGCCTACCGGATCGGGGTTGCGTCCCTTCCTCTGGTGATGCTGACGTCCATGTTTACGGGCATGGTGTTGGCTCTCCAGTCCGCATACCAGCTCAGGATTTTTTCAGGCGAACAATTTACGGCCGATCTGGTCGCGCTTTCGGTGGTGAGGGAACTGGGGCCTGTTTTGACGGCGATGATGGTCGCGGGCAGGGTGGGCGCGGCGATTGCGGCGGAACTCGGGACGATGAAGGTGACGGAGCAAATCGACGCCCTCAAGTCGCTTGCGACCGACCCCGTCGAGTATCTGGTTGTGCCGCGGTTTCTGGCCGCTACGACGATGCTGTTTATTTTGACGATTTATTCGGATATTCTCGGGATGGTGGGCGGTTATGTGGTCGCCGTCTTCAAGCTCGGGATCAGCTCCTATTCTTATATTCACCGGTCGGTCGAATCGCTCCTGCTGAAAGATATTTATACGGGCCTTTTGAAGTCGGTGGTATTCGGCATGGTGATTTCGATTGTGAGTTGTTACTACGGCTTCCGGGCGCGAGGCGGAGCGGAAGGCGTGGGAATCGCGACAACGCTCGCGGTGGTTGTGTCCTTTATCTTAATTATTGTCCTCGACACGTTTTTTACGGCGACATTTTATTTCATGTTTTAAAAATTGGAAATTTCCGAAAGCAATTTGTGAGGGTAGGAATGAGGTTTGCGGTATTAACCTTAGTTGAGGAGCGAATGATTTCATGTGATCCCATCACCTCCTTTGATCGATGCGGCGCATTGAAAACAGGGAGTGCTGCAAAAGCGCGCGCTCACAAAGTGTCGCGCGCTTTTGTCAAGGAGGCGAGGGGATGATAGAAATTATTGATTTAAAGAGAAAATTCGGGAATCACGATGTGTTAAAAGGAGTGAATCTCCGTATCGAAGCCGGAGAGACGATGGTGATCATCGGCCGGTCGGGCTGCGGCAAAAGCGTTCTCCTGAAACATATGATGGGAATTATGCGCCCGGATTCAGGTCAGATTATGGTCAACGGCGCTAATGTGTTCGAGATGGATGAACATGAGATGCACCAGTTTCGCCTGCAAATCGGAATGCTGTTTCAGGGCGCAGCGCTGTTTGATTCATTGAGTGTCAGGGAAAATGTCGGTTTTTCGCTTTTTGAGCATACGCATCTGCCTTTCCCGGAAATCGATAACCGTGTGCGGGAAAAATTACGGTTAGTGGGCCTGGCGGGTATCGAGGACCTGATGCCGGCCGAACTGTCGGGCGGTATGAAAAAACGCGTCGGCCTTGCGCGCGCGATTTGCACGGACCCGAAATTTATTCTTTATGACGAACCGACGACCGGGCTGGACCCGATTATGGCTGACGCGATTAACGAGTTAATTCTTCGGATGCAAAAACGTCTGCAGGTGACCTCGATTGTCGTCACGCACGATATGAGCAGTGCTTACAAGGTGGGCAGCCGGATTGCGATGTTGTATGACGGGAAAATTGTCGCGATGGGAACGCCGGATGAGATCAGGAATTCAAGCGATCCGCTCGTTCAGCAGTTTATTACCGG
>CAZFUU010000093.1:0-3602 GCA_964522565.1 uncultured bacterium
GGTCTCTTCTTTGAACGTGGTTTGAATGACCCCGCCTTTGGTTCCGCCGATGCCTTTCGCGTAGGCAAGCGCAAGTTGAAGCGCCTGGCCGCTCGCATCCTGCTGAACCGCCACCAGACAGGGCACGCCGCCGCCTTCCACAAATTGTGAACGGACCAGTGCACCCGGCCCCTTGGGCGCCACCATGATAACGTCAACGTCCTTGGGCGGTTTAATGTAGCCAAAATGGATGTTAAATCCGTGCGAAAACATCAGCGCTTTTTGAGAGGCAAGGTTCGGCGCGATTACTTTTTGATAGATTTCCGCCTGCAAATGGTCCTGCGTCAGAATCTGAATCACATCGCCCTGCTTCGCGGCGGCTTCCGCCGACACCGGCTTGAATCCGTCCTGGACCGCCTGTTCATAATTTTTGGTTCCGGCCAATTCGCTCACGATCACATCAACACCGGAATCACGCAGGTTCAGCCCCTGTCCCCGGCCTTGAATTCCGTACCCGATAATCGCGACTTTCTTCCCTTTCAACACATTTAAATCCGCGTCCTGATCATAATAAATCTTTGCCATCGTTCGTCTCCTCTTTCGGTTTTGACAATAATTAGGATTTTTTCTTTTTGTTTTTCTGCCGTATTTTTTCCGCTTTTTCCTCGGCCGGCGGAAGGTGCGTCGCGGATTCTTCTTTCATTTGCTTGTCCGTCACGCGATGTTTCGGCGGCACCTGAAGCTCCTTGCGGCGCGACAGCGCAATCAGCCCCGTCCGGACCACTTCCCTCAATCCGAACGGCGAAAGAAGTTCCAGCATCGCGTCAATTTTACTTTCATTCCCCGTTACCTCGATCGTAAGCGTATCGGGATTGACGTCGACGATTTTCGCCCGGAACGTGTTGACGATTTGCATCGCATCATTGCGAATCGAGACCGGCGCGCTCACCTTGACCAGGACAAGCTCCCTCTCAATGGGATCTTCTTTCGTCAGGTCAACGACTGAAATCACATCGACCAGTTTTTCCAGCTGTTTCATAATCTGATCCAGAATGCGCTCATCCCCGCCCGCCACGATCGTCATTCTCGAAACTTCCGGATCGTGCGTCTCGCCGACCGCCAGGCTGTCGATGTTAAACCCGCGCGCCGAAAAAAGGCCGGCCACGCGCGCAAGGACGCCAAAATGGTTCTCGACCAATACCGATATCGTGCGTTTTTTCATATTTCACCAGCTCCTTGTTTACCCCGTTAGAAGCTCACAGAGGTATTAAACTCCGTATTCGTTAATTATATTTGGCTTTCATCCCGCAAGAAGCCGCACACTTGACCGCCTTTGGCGGAACGTTCTGCTTCTAACGGGGCTTACGCCATATCCATGACCTGGTCCAAGGCGTTGCCCACCGGCACCATCGGAAAAACGTTATTTTCCCTGTTCACCAGAATATGAACCAGCACCGGGCCTTTGTGTTTCAGGGCGGCCTTGATGGCCGGAATCACTTCCTCTTTTTTCTTTACCTGGATGCCGTAAACACCGAACGCTTTGGCCAGCCCCATGAAATCGGGATTGGATGTGGCCAGTTCCGTCGACGAATACCGCCGGTCATAAAACAGTTCCTGCCACTGCCGCACCATGCCGTAATAACCGTTATCCAGAACAAAAACCTTGATGGGCACGCGATTGGCGCGAGCCGTCGTCATTTCCGTCATGGTCATTTGAAACGAACCGTCACCGTCAATGCAAATAACGGTTTTGTCCGGACAGGCGATTTGCGCGCCGATCGACGCGGGAAATCCGAACCCCATCGTTCCGAGCCCGCCGGATGTAATCATGGTTCTCGGCTTCGTAAACCCGTACCACTGGGCCGCCCACATCTGATGCTGGCCGACACCGGTGGCAACAATCGCGTCGTGCCGCGTCAGTTTGCCGATTTGTTCGATAATATATTCCTGACGGATTTCATTGTCGTTTTTGTACTTCAACGGGTGATTCTTTTTCCACGCCGAAACCTGCGCATGCCACGGTTTCAGCGCCTTGTGTTTTGATTTCACATGCTTAATCAACTCCGCCAAAACCGGTTTGACATCGCCTACAATCGGATAATGCACGAACACCGTTTTTGAAATAGATGCCGGGTCAATATCGATGTGAACGATTTTCGCTTTCGGCGCGAATTTGTCGATTTTCCCCGTCACGCGGTCGTCAAACCTCGCGCCGACGGAAATCAACAAGTCGGAATTCTGAACCGTGTAATTGGCGTAAACCGTTCCGTGCATCCCAAGCATCCTGAGAGACAGCGGGTGGTCTTCGGGAAAAGCGCCGAGCCCCAGAATCGTCGTCGTCACCGGGATCCCCGTCTTGGCCGCGAAATCAAACAATTCCTTGTGCGCGCCGGACGTAATCGCTCCGCCGCCCACATAAAGCACGGGGCGGTTGCTCGCTGAAATCGCTTCCGCGGCATTTTTGATCTGAGCCATGTCCAGGGCGGGATACGGATGATAACTCCGGACATAGACTTTCTCCGGAAATTCAAAGTCCATTTTCGAGCGGCTGACATCCACCGGAAAATCAATCAACACGGGCCCGGGGCGTCCCGTTGTCGCGATATAAAACGCTTCGCGAACCGTTCGCGCGAGATCCTTGACATCCTTGACCAGAAAATTGTGTTTCGTGACCGGCCGGGTGATGCCGACGATGTCCACTTCCTGGAACGCGTCGCTGCCGATCGCATTCGTGGCCACCTGTCCGGTAATGCAAATCACCGGCGAGGAATCCATATACGCCGTCGCGAGCCCGGTGACCGTATTGGTCGCGGCAGGCCCGGAAGTCACCATGCAGACGCCCGGTTTTCCGGTCGCGCGGGCGTAACCATCCGCCATATGCGTCGCGCCCTGCTCGTGGCGCACCAGAATAAATTCAATTTCTTTGGTATCATACAGCACGTCAAACGTCGGCAAAATGACTCCGCCCGGAAGCCCGAAAATATGTTTCACGCCTTCCATTTCCAAACATTTCACCATAATTTGCGCGCCAGTCATTTGAGCCATTTCAATTACTCTCCTTGCCTGTCATTAACACTTGTTGTTCGATTAACTCCAGTATTTCCGTTCTCAAAAAAGCGTCTTCGCCGTGCCCCATGTCCTCGACAATCCGCACGCGGGCCTCAAGCCCCGCTTCCTCCATCATCCGTTGCAATTCGCCGGTCTTGTCTTTTTCAAGCGACAGATCGTTCTCGCCCCAAATCAGTTGAACCCTGCCGCGTAGTTGACGGCCGGCAGAGCGGCGCAAATCATTCAAATAACGCAGCATGGAACCGCCGATCAGAAACGCTTCGTTAAATTCATCCGGCTCAGACACCAGCAATTCAAACCCCTGATTCGCCCCGAAAGACGAACCGACGATAAACACGCGTTCTTTCGGAATTGCGCGGCTTTCCGAGGTTTGTTTCACCGCTTCAGCCATTGCTTTCTTCACGGCGTCCGGCCGGTAAACATCTTCGGCCGTTATCGTCGGCGCGAGCAAAACAAACCGTTTTCCGCCCGCGGCCTCCGCCCAATCCTGCACATATTCTTTCCCGTCACTGCCCGCCGGATGAATCAACAGCAGTAAAATTTCCCGATCCGTT
>CAZFUU010000093.1:3612-6306 GCA_964522565.1 uncultured bacterium
CCGTTTGTTCCGGATCCGATTTCGGAAAATATGAAATCGACAAATCTCCGCTTCTGAATTCTCCGGTCGGAACGCCCAACAGGCAGTTTCTCGCGGCGGCAAAACAGCCGGACATCAAAACAACCGATATTCCGGCAACACAAGCTAGCGACAATTTTCCCGGTTTCAATTTCGTCCGTTTCCGGCCCGTCAGGTAATCGTGTCAATCATCCGGAAAAGCGACTCCTTAAACCCCCGGGATGACTTCATCTCCCGTTGCCTCGAGGCCGCGACTTCGTCAAACCATTCCAGGATATAGGGATATAAACCCGGCGTTTTTTCCGCGTCCAGCGTGTCGACGCCGACAATTTCAATCGAATACCCCTTCTTTCTGAAAAATTGGATTTGTTTTTCCGCGGCCGCGTCGAAGTCCGATTCTTGCTGATCCGACAGAATCAGAAACACCGGCTGATTCGTCTGGGCATACGAAAAACTCAACACTTTGGAAAACGCGCCGCGAAAGCCGTTTCCGATCGAGGCGACCGCCGTTGAAAAATAATGCGGGTGTTTCAGCCCCAGATAAACCGCGTAATGCCCGCCAAACCCCGTTCCCGCCAATAGAATCCGGTTGGGATCAATTTCATAGCGTTCGACGATGGACTTAACAATTCGTAAATTTCTTTTATCCAAATCGTAAGGGATGTCTCTCGGCTCCTCATAGGTCGGACAGACAACGATCATCCCGCGCCGCTCGGCCCAATCTATCCATTCCTGGATATACGTTTTCCCGTCGCCGCCTATATCGTGAAAAGCAACTACCAGCGGCCAAATTCTATCGGCGGAATAATTCTCCGGCACATAAACCGAATATCCCCATAAATCTTCTTCCGAATGATAAATCCCCGTAGGCACCTCACCCATAAAAGCGGCCTGGCCGTCACGCACAAATATCAAAAAAGAAAAGAGGGAGAATCCAATCAAAAACACCGTGAATCGAAGACCTCTCGGCAACAAAGCAACCTCCCGATTTAAGAATAAAAAGGCGAATCAATTTTGCTTTCGTCGGAAATACCGCCCATACGCAAATTGATTCGCAAGATTTTACCCGGCTCTTGTGCTACCCCTAAAACGTTAACAGCAATTCAACAACAGGACCGCAATCCGATAAAATTAAACGGGACGCGGTGACAGTCGCACATGCGGGAGAAATAGTTCAACCGCCAGAATTTCGTAACTCCTGATAACGACAGGGGTTAATTGTATCAAGAAGAAAATTGATTGTCAAACGGTGGGTTCGCTGATTTGTCATCCTGCCTATAACCTGTAAACCGCGCGGGAAAACACCGGTTTAACGGCTTATTCTCCGTCCCATTCATTATTGGACGATTCCATTTCGAACATTTTTTTAAATCCCAGGGATCTCCGGGGGTATGAAATTTTGAAAAAAAACAGGACGATTACAGTTCTCGTTCGACCCCGTCGCGGCGGGCTTCCCCCCAACTCTTTTCCTTTTCACAGGTTAAAAGACGCTCCATTATGAATATTTAAAGCATTTCATTTCTTCGAAGCCGAAATAGCGACAAAGCCGCCTCTCCCAAAACCTTTTTGAGGCGTTTCGATTTTATCCGTTTTATCCGGAGGCTTCAATAACGTCTGATAGCAGAGAATTCTGGAAAATTTTTCCGCATTCAATTCCCGGATTAATTCTTCCGCGCTAAAAAACCGGGCGGACTTGTAAAAAACACTTCTCTTTTCCTGGTACGACTTCCCCAGAAAACTGTTTTTGTCGACAATCCCGACAATCAATCTCCCGTTTTTCTTTACTACCCGTTTCGCCTCCCTCAATACCTTTTGTGGATTTTTAACAAAGCACAATGTCACAATCAACACGACATAATCAAACGATTCATCTCTGAATGGCAAAGATTCACCGTAACCAAACCGCGCGTCAACCCCTCGTTGCCTGGCAATTTTAATCATTTCCCTGGAAGGGTCAATTCCCACCCGGATCCCCAACGGTGCCGCAAATCTGCCCGTCCCTACGCCGACCTCCAGGCCATTGCCTTTCTTGGGTAAAATCTTTCTGATTGCGCGGAGTTCGGATAAATAAGCGTACTTGTTGCGATCATACCAGGCATCATATTGTTTCGAAAACCGGCTAAAGATGTTTCTCATAATTCAGCAACCCAGCCGTCATAAAATTGCTTCAGATGTTCATACGTTTCCTGCTCGAAAGAATTCCGCAAGGCATCTTCTTTTGCAAATGAATACCGGTAATTCGCGCAATACGCCAAAAGGATATCCTTGGCACTGTTAATTTCACGGATTTTTTCTTCACATCTCTTGAGTTTCTTTTTCTCACACTTGTCAGGATGGTACTTGGCGGCTAAGCGGCGATAAGATTTCTTAATCTCGTCCAGCGTGGCACATTCGTTCAACCGCAAGGTTTGTCTGGCATGATCAATCTGCTCAACCCCTATTCTTCTTTTCATCGCCGAAAGGCCCTTTCTGTTTAAAATTGATTTGTCTTCAGCATCACCAAAGTACAACCTCTTACCGTTGCAATACCCTTGTTTAGCGCCTGTTGTTCCAAATAACTGTTTTCGGCGCCCGGATTAAAAATAATTCTCTTGGGTTCCCGCTTCAAAATATCAGGCGCCATTTGAGTCGACAAAGCTTCGCCAACATATAAAGTTACGGTATCAATAGGATCCT
>CAZFUU010000094.1:0-6183 GCA_964522565.1 uncultured bacterium
GCGAAAGAAACTGAAGGCCTCCAAACGGAGATTCGGAATCAAGTTCAGGCAATGGCGAAGACGCATTAAATCCGGGAAAAAACCGGCGCCGTTAATATGACGCCGGCTTTTTCAAACTCAGCTGAAAAACCGTTAACGGGGCATTCCTTCGCAATTACCCTTCTTGTTCTTTTTCCGGAGTTTGCGTAATTGATCATGCGGCTCTTTCGCTAAAGTCCCTTTCAGCTTCGCGAAAGCGTCCACCAAATTCAAAACCGTCTTGTTTAAACCTGGTTTTTAAAGTAAAAAGGTCTCATGATTATCGCATTTAATAAGCCATACGGCGTCCTGTCGCAATTCACAAAGGAAACGCCCTCTCACCGGACGCTTGCGGAATTCGGGTTCCCGAAAAATGTTTATCCGATCGGGCGGCTGGATTGGGACAGCGAGGGCCTGCTGCTTTTAAGCGATGAGAAGAAGTGGAATGATTTATTGCTCCATCCCGATCACGCGCATGAACGTACCTATCATGTCCAGGTGGAGGGGGTTGTAGACAAGAGCGCTCTTGAAAGGCTGGAAAAAGGTGTCGTCATTCAGGGCAGGAAAACAAAGCCATGCAAAGCAAAACTGCTTGAATCTGCCGGTTATTCTCCCCGCCATCCGCCCATTCGATTTCGCGCGTCCATCCCGACGAGCTGGCTCGTTCTCACACTCACCGAAGGAAAAAACCGTCAAGTGCGGCGAATGACCGCGGCCGTTGGTTTCCCGACATTACGATTAATTCGGGCAGCTATCGGCTCGTTGAAGCTGACGGCCCTAATCCCCGGAGAATGGCGCGAGTTAACCCCGACAGAAAAAATACTCCTGGAAAACTAATCGCTGATTATTTTAAGCCCACTCTGTCTCATCCGGGCGCGACCCGCGCCATGCGTTATCCCGCATTTTTTCGCCAAGCGAAACTGCTTTATCGCGGATTGTACGATTTTTCCGGAAACACCCTGATACGATTGCCGGCGAACTGCCGAAAAAATGAGAATCTGTTTGTGCGGTATTTTCTTTATTTCAAATCTTTTATGCAGCAATGGCCGCGGATAAATTCGCTTTTTAATCCTATCGCTTGTAATATTTTCTGGCTTCAGGGAGGGCTTGAACAATATCGGCGACCCGGCGCGCCGAAGAAGGGTGAGTGGAAAGAAATTCCATCGACTGCCCGCCGCTTAGCGCGTCCATTCTTTGCCAGAAAGGAACTGCTTTCGCGGGGTCATATCCTGCGCGTGCCATCAGAATCAGGCCAATTCTGTCCGCTTCCGTTTCATGCGAACGGCTGTACGGCAGCAGCACCCCGACTTGTGTGCCAGCTCCGTAAACCTGCATCATAATATTGCGCGCCGCTTCCGGCTTTGACGCCATCGCTTTTGCCAGCGAGGCGCTGCCAAGCTGGACGAGCAACTGCTGGCTCAACCGCTCCCCGCCGTGATTCGCGATCGCGTGCGCGACCTCATGGCTCATCACTGTCGCAAGTCCGTCTTCATCCCGGACGACGGGAAGAATGCCGGTATAAACAACAATTTTACCCCCCGGCATACAAAAGGCATTCACGGTTTTCGGGTCGTCGATTAAATTAAATTCCCACTTGTATCTCTGGATTTCCCGTTCCATGCCGTTCTCGCGCATAAAGGCCTCGGCGGACGCCGCGATTTTCTGTCCGACGGATTTTACTCTCGCGGCCCAAACCGCATCCGTGGAAATTTTAGATTGCCTCAGGACTTCGCGGTAGCTTTGTTCGCTCAAAGACATCAATTCTCCCTGGGGAACAAAAGACAGCTGCCGGCGGCCCGTAATGGGAACCGTCGCGCATCCGGCAAGCAACGTCACAAAAATGAAACAAGAAAGCTTTTTCATCATAACAGGATACCCAATCTTTCTATCAGTAAGTTACGCCCCCAAAAGGCCTCCGTCAAACAAAAAAAATTCTTTTATGCTGTTTTTGTGTTCGATTTTTGTTGTCAAGGCAAGGCCGGCAAGCCATAATGATGCGTCTTTTAATCACACGGGGGGATCTGAATGAAAGAACTCGACCGGAATAACGATTCTTGCGCGGATAAGGCCAGCGATTCCGGCTTTGTGAGACGATTAAAAGTCGTGATCCGTTTTGCCGTGCGAACTCTCGCGCTCCTAATGGCTTTTGTCATCATCATGGGAGTGGTTGATGTCATATGGGTTTTATTCAACAAATTAATGACCCCTCCTGTTTTTCTGCTGCAAATCAGCGATCTGCTTGCGACATTCGGCGCGTTTATGGCCGTGCTGATCGCGATTGAAATTTTCATTAATATCACGATTTACCTCCGCGAAGATATCATTCACGTAAAAATCGTGATGGCAACCGCTTTGATGGCCATCGCCCGAAAAGTGATTATTCTGGATACGCAAGATGTTCAGCGGGGAGATTTGTGGGGCTTGGCCGCGGTTGTTCTCGCAACCAGTATCGCTTACTGTATCGTCGTCGTCCTGCCGGAATTAAGTCGTCTAAAAAATTAACGCGTTTCGCGCCAAATCCGGAAATCAACAAGGGGGCGGCCGGCGTTTTTTCACGCGCGGTTTCCGGTTATGCTAATAATCCCGTCCGGCATACACGCGCGAATTTTCTGGCGCTTTTTCGCACCGTCCGCCGGAAGGTTTTATAATCCACCTTGATTAATCCGAAACGCGGGGCAAATCCTTTGTCCCATTCAAAATTATCCAAAAGCGACCAGTACAGATATCCAATCACGCCCACGCCTTGACGGATCGCCCTGTGGACGCTTCCCAAATGTTCCCGGATAAAACTCCAGCGCAACTTGTCGTTTTCTGTGCAAATGCCGTTTTCCGTGATCAGGACGGGCAATTTGTATTTTTTGAGCGCCAATAGAATTTCATACAGCCCTTTCGGATAAATGTCCCACCCGAGAGAATTTTTTCGAATGTTCCGTCTGCGGTTTTTTTCGACATCCATCGCCAGATTGCGAATGCCCAACTTGCTCAGATCAACCATTTGTCTCGAATAATAATTGACCCCGATAAAATCAAGCACTTTTAAAAACCGCATTCTGTCCAAAAGTCCGAAATTATAAACCTTGCCCCGCAGATACGCGGCGAGTTGATTTTTAAAATCGTGTTTGCTCGGCACAAACGCCATCATGTTCTGCGCAATTCCCACTTCGGGCGCCGGCAAATGAACCTGCCGGTAAATCCGGCGAATCGCGCCGTACGCCGCTTGATGCGCGGCAAATAAATTTTTGGTAACCGCCATGGCTTTGACGTATGATTTTTCCTGCGGCGGCCAGACGCCGAAAATAAACGCGTGAGAAATATAAATAGTCGGTTCGTTAATCGTCACCCAGTAATGAACATACGGCGCCAAAGCCCGCACCACCGTTTCAGCGTAGCGCTCAAACCGTTTGGCGGCTTTCCTGCCGCTCCATCCGCCGCCGCGCGCAAACCAGGCCGGGTTCGTGAAATGATGGAGCGTGACAATCGGTTCTATTCGGTGCTTTCTTAATTCAAGAATTACGCGCACATAATGCTGAATTTCTTTTCGCGAAAACTTTCCTTCTTCCGGCTCAATCCGGCTCCATTCAATCGACAGCCGGTGCGCGTTGTGGCAAAGATTTTTGGCGAGCTTAAAATCCTCCGGATAGCGCTGGTAATGCCGGCAAGCGGCGCCGGACTTTTCCTTTCCGGCTTCTTTTTCCCACTCCCACCAGTCAGCGCGAGAGTTGCCGCCTTCCACCTGATAAGAAGACGTCGCCGCGCCCCAGAGAAAATTTTTTGGGAATTTCCGCATGGCGGATTATAACATCCGGCGGCCGTGAAACCAAAATTAAAACGCGGCGCCGCGGCGCTTGTTTTCCTCAACGGAAAAGTATAAATTAAAGGCATGCAATCTATCTGGCGGCTCATTAAAAAAACGTACAAACTGGCGGGACGCAGAGAACGAAAAATTGTGTTGAGTAATTTCGCTTCTCTTTCCGTGCTTCAGGGAATTACTTACGTGCTTCCGCTTCTTATCCTTCCCTATCTTTTCCGGGTGATCGGGCCGGCAAAATTCGGGCTGATCTCGTTCGCGCAGGCGTTGATTCAGTATCTTCTCATACTCACCGATTACGGCTTCGGCGTTTCCGCAACCAAGCAAATTTCCCTCTGCCAGGGCAAACGCGAGCAGGTTTCCGAGGTTTTTTCCTCCGTCATGACCGCCAAAGTTGGATTGGCTTTCATCAGCTTAACCGTGCTTGCGTGTGTGGTCTATTTCATTCCGAAGTTCAGGCAGGATTGGCCGGTTTATGTCCTCAGTTTCGGGACCGTGATCGGAAATACGCTCTTTCCCGTCTGGTTTTTCCAGGGCACGGAAAAAATGAAACATATCGCGGATTTGAATATCATCGGCGGCGTTCTTCTGGCCGCGTTGTTTTTCCTTCTCGTCAAAAGCCCGCGGGACTACCTGATGGTTCCCCTGATTTATTCGTCGGTGACCATTATCACGGGCATCATGGCGCAATACATTGTCTTTCGCAAATTCGGGATCGCGTTCCGTTTTCCGGGGTATACCAGCCTGCGGGGACAGCTGAATGCTGGATGGGATATTTTTATTTCCATCGTCGCAATCAACGCATACACCACCACGCGAATTTTCACCGTCGGGCTTCTTACCAACAACACGCTCACGGGATTTTACTCCGCCGCCGAGAAAATCGCGGGCGTCGTTCAGACATTTCCCCTTTTGTCTTTTTCGCAGGCGCTCTTTCCAAGATTGAGCAATGTGTTTCATCGGAGCAAGCGGCGGGCTTATGAGTTCATGGAGCGCATTCAGCAAATCACAGTGGGCATTTCTCTGATTTTTTTACCGCTTATTTTCATTTTTGCCGGCCCAATCGTTACGCTGATTTGCGGCGGAACCTATCCCGCGGCGATTCTCTCGCTGAGGTTTTTGCTTGTCGGGGTGTTTTTTGTCAGCGCCAACGCGTTTCGCGTTCAATTTTTGCTCGTCTGCGGCAAGACCGATATTTATTCCAGAATTCATGTCGTGATGGCAATGGTCGGCCTGCCTTTAATTTTTCTACTGACTTATTCTTTTTCCTACGCCGGCGCCGCGGCAGCTACGATTTTTATCGAGGCGGGCATTTTTACTATTACCTATTTTTCCGTAAAACGGCTTGCCCCTGCAAGCATACCCCGCGGCCGGAAACTTTAACGGCGGCTGGCTCACACGGAATAGCGAATGGGCTTATAGGCAACCCCCGTTCCGGAGTTCAAATTATTTGTGCGTTGTTCCGGTTGTTTCCTCTCCCTTGACGGCAGAGGATTTCCACCGAAGGACGAATTCGTCCATACTTTGGGGAACAAGGGGAGAAGGAATTTTATCTGACAAACTGGGGCAATATATATTTATTTTTATATTCTACCTCGCCTGTTATAATGCCGTTCATGTCTTACATCAGTCAGTTCCTGAAATTCTTTTTACGCACAAAATGGCTTGCGATTCTTGTCGCGCTGGGATTTATCATCGGGGTCGGGGCCTCAACGCTTTACCGCGGCGCTTACGGCCGGGTTCAACGGACGGATCTGACCGTCTACCTGACGGCGGCCGAAGAAATCAACGATCATGGCGGCCGCAATCTTTACGGAGTCGAGAATAGCCGCCACTGGCATTATGTTTATACGCCGCTTCTGGCGATTTTGCTGGCGCCCGTTGAAAACCTCCCTCTTCCGGTCAATGTTTTTCTGGCATATCTTCTTTCGGTCGGCGCTTTAATCGGAACGTGTTTTTTGTCGCGTTTTTTCGGTGAAAAACGCCCCGACCTTTCATGGAAAATCCTGCTGGCCGTCATCCTCTGTGCCCCGCCGATTCTGGAAACGATTACGCGCGGACAGCTCGGGACTCTTATGCTTTTTTTTGCTGCTGCGGTTTATTTCTGCTACCTTAACGGGTGGAAAATCCTGGCGGGAATTGCCCTTGCTTTTGCTGTTTCGCTCAAGGCAAGCCCTCTGGCGATTCTTCTTTTTTTCTTTCTCATCAAAAAAGAGTGGAAAATTCTCGCGAGCGCGGCGTTTGGATTTATTTTTTTCCTTTTTGCCCTGCCTTCGCTGGTTATCGGATTTGACCAAAATTGGGAACTGCTTAAAACATGGAAGGGCCTGATGGCCGTCGGCTCTTCAGACAATGCC
>CAZFUU010000095.1:0-5960 GCA_964522565.1 uncultured bacterium
GTCCATCCCGTCATGCCGGCATGTTTTAAGCCGGCATCCAGCCGTTCTGGATTCCGGCTTCCGCCGGAATGACGAAGAAACGAGTCTGGTTTTACAGAGAGCCACTTCAGAGCGCTAAAGAAACATGATTTGATATGAAAAATTTTTTGCATTATCTTGAGTATGTTCTGGCACGATTAGCCGCGGTTTTTTTTAACTGTCTGCCGGTGCGAGCGGCCACCTGGCTTGCGCGGCGCATCGGTGACGCGGCGTATTATTTGTCGTCCGGCCGGAGAAATATCGCGCTCAGGAATCTTGAACTCGCCTTCGGCGATTCCGTTCCGGATAAAAAGAAAAGGCGAATTGCCCGCCGCTCCCTTCAAAACCTGATGATTTCCGTGATGGAATTTGTCCGCGCGCCCGTGACCGCCCGCGAGGCGAATTCCCGCTTTACGGTTGTCAACGCCTCGCAATTCGAACGCGCGTTTGAAGCGGGGAAGGGAGTCGTCGCGGTCATGGCACATTTCGGGTCGTGGGAATATACCGCGATGATTCCGTATTTATTGAAGTTCAAGTGCTCAGTCATCGGAAAGGCATTCCGGAACCGTTATTTGTATGACTGGATTCAGCGGCTGAGAAATTCGACCGGACTGGTCCACATCGACAAAGACGAATCGCTCAAAGTGATTTTGCGGGAAGTTAAAGATAACAATTGCGTGAGTATTTTGATTGACCAATGGGCGGGTAATGATGGAAAATGGATTGAGTTTTTTGGTGCTAAAACGTCCACAACAACATTTCCAGCACGGCTTGCCGAACGTACCGGTGCGGTAATTATTCCGGTTGCGTGTTTGAGAACTGCGCCGGGCGAATATACGTTACAAATTTATGACCGTGTGCCGATTGACGCAAACAATCTTGATTGGGAAATTGAAGCAACGAAAAAGATTAATTCAATTTTTGAAGATTTGATCCGTCAGTATCCTGAACAATGGGCGTGGTACCATCGAAGATGGCGATAAGAAGGGCAGAGAGCAGAGGGCAGAGAAAAACCAGATAGTTTAATGGTATTATACTCAAGAACGCCACAAACTGTGATTTTACAGTGGCGTCATTCCGGCGAAAGCCGGAATCTCCGCCAAACGGCTTGGCGGATCCGTCCGCGCTTTTTGGCGGACAGAATACCTGGATGCCGGGTCAAGCCCGGCATGACAAAATCATAAATCATGGCACGGGTGAGTATAATTGAAAAACGCGGAGGTTTAAGATGGAAAGCGGAAAAAAAACAAGCGGAGATAAAAAAGCCGCGATTTTGCTGGGTGTTGTGGCGGTGCTGGCGCTGGCCGTGATCGCGCAGGGCGCGATGCTTTTCCGGGCGGGCTGTCAGACGGGTGGAAAAGGAATTATGGGCGGATTGATGGGGCAAATGTGCCCGCTGGTTAAACGCGGGCCGGAGCAGGCGGGAAAAGTGCAGGGGATGTCAACGCCTCTTGGAGCGCGGTCACAGGCGGCTTCGATGTGGGGTGATGATTTCTTTTTCGGCGGATGGGATCCTTTTCGCGAAATCGATCAAATGCATCAGGGAATGAACCGGATGTTCAGCCGCACGATGCGGAAGATGATGTCCGATCCCGGCTACGGGTTAAGCGGCACTCAGATGAGCGCGTTTGAGCCGGACATTGATATCGGGGAATCGGGCGATTATTACGTGATCAGTTACGACTTGCCGGGGATGGACAAGGATAAAATTAACGTCGACATTCGCGATCAGATGCTCACCGTTTCAGGTCAAAGGGGAGTCGCCGAGGAAAAAGAAGCTGACGGGTTTTACCGGATGGAAAGAAGTTTCGGAAGTTTCAGCCGGTCCGTTCCGCTTCCTTACGATGCGGATGTCAATGATGTGAAAGCGCAATACGAGCAGGGTGTTCTGAAGATTCAAATTAAAAAAATCCGGGATGCCGCGAAACCGGGTTCGGCGTCGAAACCCGTGCCGGTCGTTTGATTGGATAGATGAAGAAAATTCCGGTCGCGTTAACGATCGCGGGGTCTGATCCTTCGGGCGGCGCGGGGATTCAGGCGGATTTAAAAACCTTCCACCGTTTTGGCGTATACGGCATGAGCGTGTTGACGCTCCTGACGATTCAGAATACGCGTTCGGTTGAAGGCGTGATTTGCGTCAAGCCGCGCGACGTCGCGCGCCAATTAAAGGCCGTGCTCAGCGATATTCCGCCCGACGCGGCGAAAACGGGCGCCCTCGGCGATTCGCGGAATGTGAAAGCCATCGCGAAAATGGCCGCGCGGTTCAAATTTCCGCTGGTGGTGGATCCCGTGATGGTCAGCAAACACGGTGCGCGCTTGATGGATAGAGGTGCAGTGCGTGTTTTCCGTGAACAGTTGCTTCCTTTGGCGGCCGTGGTCACGCCCAATATTCCTGAAGCTGAAATTCTTGCCGGCATGAAAATCATAAAGGACAAGAATTCCGAAGAGGCCGCGCGCAAAATTCTGAACTGCGGCGCACAGGCGGTTGTTATCAAGGGCGGCCACGCTGGCGGGATAAAAGCGTCTGATTTTTTCATGGAAGCAGGCGGCCGTGCGCTGTGGCTTGAGGCAACACGCGTTCGCACGAAATCGACTCACGGGACGGGATGCGCATTTTCCGCGGCCATTACGGCAGGCCTCGCGAAGGGCTATGGTGTCGAGCGGGCCGTTTCCGACGCAAAAAAATTCATTACCGCCGCATTAAAAACCGCGGTTCCTATCGGCCGCGGCATCGGCCCCGTCAATCACGGCCTTTAATCCGCCTAGTGCCGCGTTTCCTTAATTCGTCGTAAATATTTAGCGTTTTGAAGTGGTTATCTGTAAATCTGACTCGTTATTGAGTCATTCCGGCGGAAGCCGGAATCCAGAACAGCTGGATGCCGGCTAAAAACATGCCGGCATGACGAGATGGACGACGCACTACTTCAATCCGCTAAACAGTTACAATTCGTCACTGATTTTTGGATTGATTCGTCGTCCCGTACGGGACTCCCGCAATGACCGCGTGAACGGGTACCATTTCGCGGCTCTAACCCCATAAAATCATAACCTATTGACATGAAACAGGTTATGAGTGATTTTCAATTTAATAAGGAATAAAATCAATTAAAAGTGCCATTAAGCTGTAAAACTTACTAAACACTTAGAAATATATTTGATTTCCATCTTTAACTGAGGTAAAATTGCTCAATACAAGCGGGCGTGTTATTGCCTGATGATACGTAAGAGAATTTTCTTATGTGACTGATAATCCGTCGGGGGTGGGTTATCTGTAAAAAATTTTCGATAAGGGGAAGATACAGCATCGAATATGAATCGGCTGAAGAAAAACGGACTATTCTTTAAAGTTATCGCTCTCGTTGTATCCTCTACGCTTGTTTTCGCTTCAACGTCTTCTGCGTATCCTGTTAGCCCACCGATTTCTCATTCCGTATCGGTACATCAGTTTTTTACCCCTGAAATACCCGAAGTCATGGGTGAAATCATTGAAGTGGTTCCGCCCGGCAAAAATTCGCGCGACATTGTCATTTATCACATCCAGGACGCTCACGGCGTTTTGGACGCGCAAAAAAATCTCGCCCGGATTTCCGAAAAGCTCATGCGTGAGGAATCCATTTCGACTTTCTTTGTGGAAGGCGGTATCGGCGACGTCAGTTTGGAGGAATTCCGGCGGCTGGCGGACAATCCGATTCGCAGGAAAATCGGGCACCGTTTTCTGGTTCAGGGGAAAATCAGCGGCGAAGAATATTTGAACCTGACGACCGAAGAGCCGATGCGGCTTCTCGGGATTGAAGACGCCGGTGATTATCGAAAAAATCTGGATGTCTACCTGACGGCGCTTGCAAACCGCACACACGCGTTTCGGGTGCTTAACAAACTTGATGACGCCATGCGCGCGGGTGTCCGTCAAATTTATTCGCCGGAATTCTTTCGTTATGCGGAAATGAATCGCCTCTTCCATAGCGGGAAGGCCGGCATGCATGAGTATTGGAGTTATTTGAACGAAGAAGGTCGCCGGCTAAATCTGATTGACGGACGTTTTCCTTTGTGGGTTCGCTTTTTTGGTGACGGCGGCGAGGCACTGCCGCATGGTTCGCCTGACGCTGAGATGCGGCAAGCGCTTGTCAGTGAGATGCGTCTGCTGGATGAGGCGCTTCGGCGGCAATTAATCAAGACAGCAGAAGAAGAGGGCGCGTGGAATATCTCGGAACGCCTGCGCCTGCTTGGCGCTCTTGCCCGGCTGGAGCTTGTCCCTGAGGAATACGGTCGGATTCTCGCGGATCCCGGATTGATTGACGCGGCGCAGATTTCGGATGAAATTTTCGCGCTGACGGGTTTTGGCGCCAATACGGTTTCAGGGGGCGAACTCGGCCGCCTTTTGGACGCGGCCGCGATTTTCCTCGAATTTTACAATTGGGCGCGCAAACGCGATACGGCGTTTGTCCGCAATATCGACCGCTATTTAAAACAAGCCCGCCGGGAGAATCGTTTTATTTTGATTACGGGCGGGTTTCACGCGGATGAATTAAGGCGCGCGTTGACGAAAAAAAATTACGGTTATGTGCGAATATCGCCGCGGATCCAGGCGATTCGGGATGACGCGAAAACCGCCTTCGAACACCGGATCAGGGAAAAAATGAAATTCGCGATGCGCGAACCGGCGGCGATGCACCATGGGGTTCGGGTTGAACTGCAAAATGCCTTGGCGCAGAGGGCGATTGCCGTCCACGGGCCGGATGTCGAAAGGTTGATGACATCTCTTGCATCTGCGCAGCCGCCGCCTCACGTGGCAGCGCGTTCTGAAATCCGGCTTTCCGGGTGGCGGAAAATTTTAGTGCGAGCGATGGCTTTTGTCGCGTTCGTGATGCCATTGATGGGTTCGGCAGGCGCGATGGCGGCGGGGCCTGCGGGCGCTTCGGCGGACGCGCGGCAAACTTCCGCGAAACTTGTTTTTGATACCTTCGATGAAACACTTCCGTTCCGGATTGAGGAAACGACGGCGCGACTTGAAAGTTTTTCGGGGCAGGAAATTGAAGGCGCATTGCGCGGCCTTCAAGAGGCGATCGAAGCCAGAGACGCGATTCGTGAAATAAAGAAAGGGCAGATCCTGTCGCGTTCGCGTTCTGAGGCCGAAAAATCCGTGAGGGATTTATTAAAAAAGAATCCTGTCCTGGCGCTGCTTCAGTCGCGCGCGGCGTTGTTCATGGAGTTGAATTTTCAGTATTTGCACTATTTTCATGGAAAAGAATACGCGATCATTGGTGCTGACCGCGCTCCGACGCGTGCCTTGTTCCAACCCTGGAACACGCTCGACGCTTCTTTAAAAGAGCTCTTGCGGGAACTCGGTGATCCGAGAGCTTCACAAAAGAGAAAACAGCAGGTGTTGAACGCGCTTAAAATCAATTTGCCCCGCGCCCTCGAGGTTATAACCGCCGCGTCGGAAAACATTTCTGGTGAGGACGAAAGGTTTAATGAATTGCAAAGGTTGATGAGCCCCGACTACGGGTTTGCTTTGAAGAAATTTCACAAGTCACTCGAAGCGGCGCGTGAAGCATTGCCAAACATGGCTTGGCAGTATCGGGAATTGAGCGGCGATATGCCCCCCGCCGCCTTTCAAGAAATGGTTGAAGAGAAGTTGAGAGAAGCGGAACCGGCGGAGCCAGCCCAAGATTTTCAGGCGGAAATTGACGCGGCACAACGGGAAGTGAAAGAACTGCGTGAACGTGAACTTCAGGAGATTCTTGAGGCCGAGCAAGCACAAGCAGCGGCGGCTGCGGAACGGGATGCGGCACTTGAGAACGTTCAAGCGTTGACGGGTGAAGTGAGCCGGTTGACTCGCAATGCGAATGAATTGACAGCCGGGTTGACAGAGGAAGGGCAAGCGAAAAAGGAATTGCAGGCGAAATTAAAAGAAGCGGAAGCGGGCTTGGAAGGGAAGCAAG
>CAZFUU010000096.1:0-5928 GCA_964522565.1 uncultured bacterium
CATGGCCGCATTCCCCGACGCTTCCCCGTCTATATTTATAAGTACTGTATGAAGTGGGATGCACGAAAAAAAGAAGCAAAGAAAAAATCGTAAATTCACTTCCGGCTTTTTCCCTATCCTTCTTTGCCTCTTATTTCTTTGTTTCTTTGCTTCTGGAGCTTTGTTTTTCCGCCTCAACCGCTTCCCGAAGCATCCGGCAATAAAGATCAAACCCCACCTGATAAATGAAGCCGCTTTGTTCGTGCCCGAGAAGATTCCCCGCGCCGCGAATTTCCAAATCTTCAATCGCAATTTTCATTCCGGACCCGAGTTCGCTGAACCGTTCAATGGCCGCGAGACGTTTTTCGGCGTCACGCGTCAAAACCCAGTTTGGCGGCACCAGAAAATAAGCATATGCCTGCCGCACTGTCGGATAACGCCCGACCCTGCCCCGAATCTGATACAGGTCGGACAGCCCGAAAGCGTCCGCGCGGTTGACAATCACGGTGTTGACGTTAGGGATGTCAATGCCCGATTCGATGATGTTGGTCGAAATCAGCACGTTCACTTTTCCGTCAATAAAGTCCGCCATCACTTTTTCAAGATTGGCGACGGGCATTTGCCCGTGAGCGACCGCGAATGAAACGCCCGGCATGAGCGCGCACAAATGCGCATGCACTTTCTCGATCGACTGGACGCGATTATGCACAAAATAAACCTGGCCGCTGCGCGCCAGTTCTTGTCCAATCGCTCTTTTGATGCGCTCATCATTGTATTCCAGAACCTCCGTCGATACCGGCAGGCGCTGTTTGGGCGGGGTCTCAAGCACCGACATATCACGGACACCCATCAGAGACATGTACAGAGTCCGCGGAATCGGCGTCGCGGTCATTGTCAGCACATCGACCGTCGCGCGAAGCTGTTTCATGCGTTCCTTATGCCTGACCCCGAACCTCTGTTCCTCGTCAATGATCACGAGGCCGAGATCCCGGAAAACCACGTCTTTGGACAACAGGCGGTGCGTTCCGATAATGACATCGACCTTCCCCTTTTTCAGGTCAGAAATCGCCGCCGCCTGCCGATGCCGTGTCCGGTAACGAGATAAAAGCTCGATTTGAACGGGGTAACGGTTCATTCGCTTTTTCATGGTCAAATAATGCTGTTCGGCAAGCAATGTGGTCGGCACCAGAAATGCGGCCTGCTTTCCGGACGTCACCGCCTTAAAGGCCGCCCGGATCGCGACTTCTGTTTTCCCGTAACCGACATCCCCGCAAAGCAGCCGGTCCATCGGCTTGGGCGATTCCATGTCCTTCTTGACCTGATCCGTGGCGCGGCGCTGGTCCGGCGTTTCCGGGAAGGGAAAACTGGCTTCAAATTCATCCTGCCAGGCGGAATCAGCCGGAAATGAAAAGCCGGGCTCAAGATTTCTTTTCGCCTGAAGCGCGACCATTTCGCGCGCGACGCCGCGCAAAGCGATTCTCGTCCGTTCCTTTAACCGGATCCATTCTTTACCGTGAAGTTTCGTTAGGCGTGGGCTCCTGCCCTCAAGCCCGATATAACGCTCGAGAAGCTGATGCTGTTCGAACGGAATGTATAAGATTTCCTCGCCGGCAAATTCCAGGGCGAGCATTCGCTGCTGCCGCCCCTGGATTTTAAGGGTTTTCGAACCGATGAAACGCCCGATCCCGTATTCGACGTGAACGACATGATCCCCCTGTCGAATGTCTTTAAAATCCGACACCGGCTCGAAATCTTCCAGATTTGACCGGAGACGATTCCTTCGTTTAACAAACGCGTCCGTGACGGGCAGCAGGTAGAGCTCTTCGAATGACGTGAGATTTTTACCGTCTCTGAGGGAATAATCACGGATAGATACGATTTGATCAAGATGAAACTGGATACGGACCGGAGCCCGGTATGAAAGGGGATAAATATCGATGTGTCCGCCGCGGATAGAAAATTCGCCGGGTTCCTCGACCGATTTCACTTCTTCATAACGAATAGACCGAAGACGCTCGGTTAGAACATCCTGTGAAAACGAATTTCCCGCCCGGATGCAAAGCGGCTCTGTCATTGTCTCTGCCATATGAATGGCGCCAACAAAATTACAATTTTGCGATCCAGTCCTTGATGCGCCCCATACCTTCTTCAATCGAACTCTCGGAACAGGCAAAACTGAGGCGAACCGCCTCATCGTTTCCAAAAGCGATGCCGGGCACCACCGCAACCTGGGCCTCCTCCAGCAAACGCCCGGAAAATTCCATGGACTTCAAACCCGTGTCCCGAATATCAATAAAAAAGTAAAACGCTCCTTGCGGTTTAAACGGGCGCAGTTTCGGAATGTCCCGCGTTAAACGGCAAATCAAATCCCTTCGCTTCTCGAAAGACACGCGCATCTTTTCCACATCCGCGTCACCTTTCTTAATGGCTTCCAAATAGCCCGCCTGCGCGAAAGACGTCGGGTTGGAGGTCTGATGGCTTTGAAGAGAATCGCACGCCTCCGCAACTTCTTTCGGGCATGCCGCGAATCCAAGACGCCAGCCCGTCATCGCGTACGCCTTGCTGGCGCCGCCGACCGTAATGGTGCGGCTGAGAATTTCCTGATCCTGCGCTCCGATTGAATGATGTTTCAACCCGTCGTAAATCAGCTTTTCATAAATTTCATCGCTGATGATGAAAAACGAATGCCGCCTGGCGATTCTAACGATTTCCCTGAGCAGATCGGCATGATAAACAGCGCCCGTCGGATTGGAGGGCGAATTGAGGATGAGGACTTTTGTTTTCGAAGTCACGGCCCTTTCGAGATTTTCAGGGCTAAATTGATAACCGGATTCAAGATTGGATTCCAGAAAAACCGGTTTTCCGCCGGCAAGAGAAACCATTTCGGGGTAACTGAGCCAGTAAGGGGCGGGAATGACCACCTCATCACCCTCTTCGACCAGCACCTGAAGTACGTTATAGATGGAATGCTTGGCGCCGCAGGACACAATGATCTGCCCCGGGGCATAGTCCAAACGATTATCTTTCTTTAATTTTTCGGATATGGCAGCTCTTAATTCGGCCGTTCCTGATGACGGGGTATATTTGGTAAAACCGCTTTTGAGAGATTCAATGGCGGCTTGCTTAATCCACTCCGGCGTGTCAAAATCCGGTTCGCCTGCGGAAAAGGAAATGATCTTTACGCCCTGTTTCTGAAGTGCTTTGGCTTTGGCGGCAATGGCGAGCGTCAATGATGGTTGAACCGCGCAGATGCGTTTAGCGAGTGAAACACTCGTCATAGAACCTCCTGACTGCTATTCGCCTTTCAAAAACTTTCGGAGTTTATTGAGAAATCCGCCTTTTTGTTCCGGCTTTTTCTCATCCGCTTCCCTGCTTTTGGAAACGTCCCCGGCGGCCTTCTTTTCCTGCGGCGACTCCGTCTTCGTTTCGGGTTCCTTTTCCGGCTGTTTTTTTGTTTTCTTTTTTTTGGGCTTTTTCTCGCCCGAGTCAACCGGCACGGTAAACTCCAAAAGTGAAAGTTGCGCGCCATCACCGACGCGGTTACGATAACGAATCACCCGCGTATAGCCGCCCTGTTTCTTTTCGCAAGCAGGCGCGATCAGGTCTATCAAGCGTTTGACACTCTGTTCGGACCCGGACCCCAATTTACTGATCAGCAATCGCCGGGCGTGCAATGTCCGTTTTTTGGCCACCGTGATCAGCTGGTCAACGAACTTAGAGGCCTCTTTTGCGCGCACATGCGTTGTCACGATTCGCTGATTGACGATTAACGCTTTTGCCAAATTCCGCAGAAGCGCCACACGATGTTCCGCTACCAGCCCCAAACGTCCCCGTCTCCGCTTGTGTCTCATAATTCCTTCCCTACGCTACCGCAGTTTGCTTTTTCTTGAGCCGTTCCTGAATATCCATCCCCAAATGAAGGTTCATCCCCTGCAGAATTGCGAGGATTTCAGAAAGCGATTTTTTGCCGAAATTCTTGTACTTGAGCATCTGCGCCTCGGTTTTTTGAACCAGATCGCCGATGGTTTTGATATTGGCGGCTTCCAGGCAATTGGCGCTGCGAACCGACAATTCAAGTTCCGTTATCGGTTTATTCATCATCGTAATAAATTCGTTGTCGACCTCTTCTTCTTCCTCTTCTTCCTCTTCCGGAATTTCGCCGTAATTCACGAAAATATCCAGATGCCGCTGAAGAATATTGGACGCATAAAGCAGGGATTCTTCCGGCGTCATCGCTCCGTTGGTGTGAATTTCAAGAATCAGTTTATCGTAATCCGTAATTTGCCCCACCCGTGTCTCTTCGACCGTATAATTAACTTTGACCACCGGCGAAAAAATGGAGTCGACCGGTATCACCCCGATCGGCATTCCTTCGACTTTATTCCGGTCGGCCGGAACATACCCGCGTCCCCGCGCCACTTCCATTTCCATGAAAAAGCGGACGTCTTTGGTCAACGTCGCGATACGAAGATCCTGATTAACGATTTCAACCGTCTCATCCGCCTGGATATCCCGAGCCGTCACGTCTCCCTTTTTGTTAACGTCAATGACGATTTTCTTCGCCTGCTTGCCGGTATATTTCAGTACCAGTTTTTTGACGTTGAGAACAATCTGGGCGGTGTCCTCGGCCACCCCGTCAATCGTGGAAAACTCGTGCAAGACACCGTCGATTTTAATGCTCGTCACCGCGGCGCCGTCAATCGACGAAATCAGGACCCGCCTTAAAGAATTCCCGATTGTCATCGCGTAACCCCGCTCAAACGGCTCGGCGATAAATTTCCCGTACGTCGGAGTGGCCGATGCCTGATCCAACTCGAGCCGTTTCGGCATTTCAAATGTTTTCCATCTTATTCCAATGAGTATCCTCCTTGTGATCGACCGCCTGGCGATTAGCATTCAGAAATCTTTTCGAACTTATCGCTAACCGCTTGCCGTCGATTGCTGATCGCTATTTTGAATATAACTCCACAATTAGTGACTCTTCCACGGGCAGTGCCGCATCCGCTTTGGCCGGAAGGCGCAAAACCGTGGCTTCCAGGGACTCGGCATTGAGCTCGAGCCATTCCGGAACTTTAATGTCCGCGAATGTTTCAATTTTTGCGCGAACCCGGTTCAAATTTGCTTCTCTCGGCCGCGGCTGAATTTTATCGCCGGGCTTTACCAAAAACGACGGAATGTTGACGCGCTTCCCGTTCACATAAATCAATCCATGCCCGACCATCTGTCTGGCTTCACGCCGGGACGACGCGAAACGCAGCCGGAATACCACGTTGTCAAGGCGCTGTTCCAACAGTTGAATCAGCGTCTCGCCTGTCACGCCCTTTTTCTTGGCCGCACGATGAAAGAAAACACGGAACTGGCGCTCGAGCATGCCGTAAATTTTTTTCAGTTTCTGTTTTTCTCTCAACTGAACGCCGTAATCGGACAATTTCGAACGGCTTATGCCGTGCATGCCCGGCGGGCGGTTCAACCGCGCTTCCACCTTGTCATTGACACGATGTCCGAATAATGCCACTCCTTCGCGGCGCTCCTGACGGTGCTTGGGGCCTGTGTATCTTCCCATAACCTATACTCTCCTTTTTTTCGGCGGACGACAACCGTTATGAGGAACAGGCGTCACGTCCTTGATCAATGTTACCTGAAGCCCTACCGCTGCGAGCGCCCGGACAGCCGATTCTCGCCCGGAACCGAGACCTTTGACATACACTTCCACTTCTTTAACGCCGTGCTCAACCGCTTTTTTCGCGGCCTGCTCGGAAGCCACCTGGGCGGCAAACGGCGTCGATTTCTTGGATCCTTTAAATCCCGCGCTTCCGGAACTGGACCAGGCAATCGCGTTTCCGGCAGGGTCAGAAATGGTGACAATCGTGTTGTTAAATGAAGCCAGGATGTGCACCACGGCTTTCGTAATATTTTTCGTTTTTTTCTTTGCCATAAAGGTCTATGAGC
>CAZFUU010000097.1:0-5852 GCA_964522565.1 uncultured bacterium
GCTCCCGAAAAACGTTTTTCCCTTCTTGCGGAAACAGCGCGGCGTAAAAAATCCCGCTTTCCACCAGGTCCTGGAAAAAATGCGTTCCGAATGATAATTCAGGCACAAGATTGCCTCCCTCAAAAGCCACTTCGCAAAGAACGCTGATTTTATTGATTTCAAAAAAGGAAACCGGGACTCCCAGAGACGGGGTCGAAGTTCCCCACCGCCCCGGGCCGATGAAAGCGACCGGCATTGTTTCGCGATCGTCTATCAGTTTGTTCAAATGCCCGACCACTCTGGCGACCTCATATTTATCCTGGATGCCCAAGGCGAGGTATTTTTCCGGCCGGACATACACAATCCTGCTGATGGGCTGATTCAGGTTCCCTCCGAGAAAGCATCCCCGCGATTCAAATAAAATCCTGGCTTACGGTATCGCGGCAGGAATATCGACCTTTTTGCCCAATCCACGCGTCTGAAGCGGACGGCACTGAAGAAGGTTGATTTTGAAACTTCCGTCTTTAATGAAATTAACCGTAAATTCGATATCCACCGGCGATTGATACTCGCGTTCAAGCGCTTTGAGCGCTTTTTGAAAAATTGCCGCCAGCGGGCTTTTTGAAAGCAGGCGGTCAAACGTCAGCACCCAATATTCCTTGCCGTCTTCCGCGCCTTGCCTCATCCTGGCCGTTATTTCTTCGTCTTTCACGGCGAATTCCTCGACGTTCCAGTCAAGCCCTTCGGACAACAATTGAGAAAACGAAACCGCTTTGAGACTGTCGTCTTTGATGTCGATCACATCCACTTCATGCTGGGAAAAGCGCCGGACATCGTTCATCTCCGAATAGGGCCGTAACAGCGGCTCATCCAACGCGACAATTCTCGCGTAATCGCCCTCCACCCTGTTGACCGCGCGCGTGCCGAGGCCGGCGACAAGGCGCAGCATTCCCGCCCGAGCGTCCATTTTTTCATTCCACACATAAGTATTGTAAGAAATTCCGACGCCTGCCATGTCGGGAAAAAAGTAGCTTTTATGATAGGCCCCGGAAACCCGCTGAATGAGAAGCGCCATCTGTTCATCCCGCTCGTGAAGCCCGCGCTCAAGCCGGTAGTTCAGCGCTTCTTCGCTCATGGTACTGGCGTATACTTTTCTGACGGCCTCGGCAAATTTCAGATAGCGTTCTTCCGGCGTGCCCTGGTTGGGGCAAAAAATGCTTTCGTACTTTCCGGCAAACGCGTTTCCGAAGCCGTCTTCCAGCAAACTGGAAGAACGGACAATCATCGGCGACGTCCCGAAGTATTCTATCATCTGCTGAAACTGCTCCATTACCTCGTCAGGAAATTTCCCGAAAAGCATTTTTTCCTTCAAGACGCCGGCAACGTCGAAATATCCCTCGGAGGTCTTTTGCGCCATGCGAAGCTTCCACCATCCGTTCTGAACCAAATAGGTATAAAAAACATCCGAACCCACATAAAACGAATCATGCGCTTCCGAAAACCCGGCCCAGTCCAGGGGTTTTTCACGAAGAAGAATCGCGCGCGCCAGCAGCATGCCGGCCGCTTTTCCGCCGATAAAGCCGGTACCGATTAACCTCGGTTTAATCATCAGCAAATCTTCGAGCGTAAAATTCTTTTTTACCAATGCCATGATTTTACTGTCGCGCGTGACCATGATCCGGGACAACCGGTCGCACATTTTGTCTTTTTCTCTTTGCGAAACCCCCTTATGAATGAGTTCCGCGGCGTCAAGAAAGAGGCGGTCCCAGTAATCCAGGTTCCTTTTGGGATCATCTTCTTTCCGTTCCATGATATGGGACAGCAACCGGGCGGCGTTCGCGCTGTCCGTCAGCGGTAAAAAACGGTCGCCCTCCTTCATGTGCGGCAAAAACATGGTCCGCGTGTAACGATTCCATACTTTAAGCGGGTGGACATAACAGGCCCCTTCGCAGTCATATACATCAATCAGCAATTGCGTCGTTTCCCTGATGCGGGCAACCGTTTTGAATGAATGCTGGTCCCTTAAAATCGCGAAGTACGCGATCGTATCGAGCTCGAACAGATAGGGGCACGCGACGACAAAGAAATTTCCGATCGCCAAATCCGTCGCCCACGCGGGCAGTAAATCCGACAGGCAGTCAAACACATAATAAGCCCCGCGCCCTTCCTTTGAAATAATATCCGTCACTGATGTTGTGAATGATTCAAATCCGGCGGCGGCATCCAGTTGGTAGGTTTTGACTTTCTCATCGGAACGGAAAAGCGGCTCATGGGAAGAAAACCTCATATAAATCACTTTCTTGTTTTCCCCCGCGGCGCGTGTAAAGGCCTTGGCGAACTCGACATATTCTTCGATCCGGCCTACCTGCCAAACAACATTATCGCCTTTTCGAAGCCCTGTGATCACTTCGTCAAATCCTTTAAAACCGGTGCTAATCATATTGTTGTTCCTTCCTTGCTATTGGTTAAGCGTCTTGATGAAGCCGCCAAGACAGCTACAAAGGCAAATAGCTTTCTCCCGTCAAAAATTGATCCATCGCGCGAGCCGCGCCTCTGCCCTCCGCAATCGCCCACACGACAAGCGACTGTCCACGCCGCATGTCTCCCGCGCAAAAAACCTTGGGAACGGACGTCTGATAATTCGAACCGGTACCAATATTTCCCGCGGGGGTTTTTGAAACCCCAAGCCCTTCCACGAGGCCCGCGTGTTCCGGATGTAAGAAACCCATCGCAAGCAATACCAGGTCCGCTTCAATCACAAAATCGCTTCCGGGAATTTCTTTCATCCCGGCCGGGCGGCCATTCTCGAAACGCTCAAACTCGACCTGAACACATTCGGCGCCCGTTACCCTGCCTTTTTCCCCGATAAATCTTTTGGTCAAAACCAACCACTTTCGCTCGCCGCCTTCTTCATGACTGGAAGTCGTTTTCAGCGCCCCGGAATAAAGCGGCCAGGGCCGATCTTCACTCCGCTCCAGGGGGGGCTTCGGCAAAATTTCAATCTGAACGACAGCGCTGGCGCCCTGCCGGTTTGCCGTGCCGATACAATCCGAACCCGTATCTCCCCCTCCGATCACCAGGACTTTCTTCCCCGCCGCGTCAATCAATTTTTCGGCCGGGATTTTGGCTCCGGACGCTATTTTATTCGCCTGGGTCAAATAATCCATCGCAAAATGAATTCCGGAAAAATCACGGCCTTCAACATTCAAGTCCCTGGGAACACGCGACCCGCAGGCAAGGCAAACCGCGTCGAATTCCTCGAGCAATTTGGCGACGGGATAATTTTGCCCGATATGCGCACCGGTTTGAAACAGGATCCCTTCTTTGCGGAATAAATCAAGCCGCCGATCGATAACCCATTTTTCAAGTTTGAAATCCGGAATTCCGTAACGCAATATCCCGCCGAGCTCGTCATCCCTCTCAAAAACGGTAACCTGATGGCCGGCTTTTCGTAATTGCGCCGCGCACGACAATCCGGCCGGGCCGGACCCCACGATTGCGGCTCGCTTGCCGCTTTCACGCGGAGGCGGGCACGGTTTGGCCAAACTGTTTTTGAAAGCGTATTCGATGATATCCAGTTCATTTTCGCGGATCGTGACCTGAGCGTCGTTAATTCCCAAAACACAGGAATGTTCACAAGGCGCAGGGCATACCCTTCCCGTTATTTCCGGCAAATTATTCGTCGCATCCAGAAACTCGAATGCCTGCTGCCAGCGCCCCTGATACATGGAATCATTCCATTCGGGAATAAAATTCCCGACCGGACAGCCCCAATGGCAAAAAGGCGTCCCGCAATCCATGCACCGGGAGGCCTGCGTTTTGGCCTGTTCGGCGGAACGGTCGCACGTCACGTGCTTGAAGTCCTTGACTCTTTCCGGGACCGGACGCGCGGACGCTTCCTGACGGCCGGCTTTCATAAAACCGCGCGGATCAGCCATCGGACACCTCCGTCAACCCAATCTTTTTGCCCGCGTTGAATCCTGACATGACACGTTTGTACTCAACGGGGATAACTTTAATGAACCAGTCCAGTTCCTTGTTTAAATTTTTCAGAATTTTGTCCGCTTTTTGGCTTCCGGTATACTGAAAATGATTGCGCAACAGCCGCTCCACGATTTCCCTGTCTTCGCTTTTCATTTTCTCCAGCAGAATCATCTCGAGATTGCATTTTTCCCTGAAATCGCCGGATTCGTCATAGACATAAGCGACGCCCCCCGACATTCCGGCGCCAAAGTTTTTTCCGGTTTTTCCGATCACCACGACCCGGCCGCCTGTCATGTATTCACAGCCGTGGTCGCCGACTCCTTCCACGACCGCGTAAAGCCCTGAATTCCGTATGCAGAATCTCTCTCCCGCCATTCCCGAAATATACGCCTCGCCGGAAATAGCGCCGTAAAACGTCGTATTTCCAATCACGATATTTTCTTCCGCCAGGTAATCCGCTTTCCGGTCGGGATAAATAATAATTTTCCCGCCGGAAATCCCCTTTCCGACATAATCGTTCGCCAATCCCTCCAGCTCGAAAGTAATCCCGTTCATCAAAAACGCGCCAAAGCTTTGGCCGGCAACTCCCTGAAATTTGCAATAAATCGTATCTTCCACAAGCCCGTTTTCGCCATGGCGGCGGCACACTTCGCCGCTTAACATCGCTCCCACCGACCTGTCTGAATTTTTAATTTTCATTTCGATTTTAACCGGATTCCCTGATTCCAGCGCGCAAGCGGCAAGTTGCATCAATTTCACATCCATGACATCCGTAATTTCATGCGCCTGTTTTTCAGTGCAATAAACGGGCTCCCCTGATCCGGAATTGGGCCGGTACAGGATTGCCGAATAATCCGTTTGCCTGGCTTTGTCAGGGATAATTTCCGGATTGATTTCAAGCAAATCCGTCCGCCCGATCATCTCATCCAGCCGGCGGAATCCAAGCCCGGCCATGATTTCACGAAGTTCTTCTGCGACAAACATAAAATAGTTGACGAGATGTTCCGCCCGTCCGCGGAATCTCCTCTGCAAAAGCTCGTCCTGCGTCGCGATCCCGACCGAGCAATTATTCAAATGACAATGCCGCAGCATCACGCATCCCAGAACAATAACGGCAACCGTGCAAAAACCGTATTCTTCCGCGCCAAGCAACGCCGCAATCGCGACATCACGGCCTGTCCTCATTTGGCCGTCTGTTTGCAGCCGGACCCGTGCCCTTAAATGGTTTAAAACAAGGGTTTGATGAGTTTCAGAAATCCCCAATTCCCAAGGCAAACCCGCGTGCCTGATGGAACTTCTGGGAGACGCGCCGGTCCCTCCGTCACCCCCTGAAATTAAAATCAAATCCGCGCGGCCTTTCGCAACGCCTGCGGCGATCGTCCCGACCCCGACTTCGGAAACGAGCTTAACGCTGATCCGCGCCCTGGGGTTCACATTTTTCAAATCGAAAATGAGCTGCGCCAAATCCTCAATCGAATAAATATCATGGTGCGGCGGCGGTGAAATCAATGTGACGCCCGGTGTGGTATACCGTGTCTTTGCGATAATCTCGCTAACCTTATGTCCGGGAAGCTGGCCGCCTTCGCCGGGCTTGGCGCCCTGCGCCATTTTAATCTGAATTTCATCGGCATTAACCAGGTAATTTGCGGTAACGCCGAATCTTCCGGATGCCACTTGTTTAATGGCACTTCTCAATGAATCTCCGGTGGTTAGAGGGGTGAAACGGGCGGGATCTTCTCCCCCTTCACCCGTATTTGACTTGCCCCCCAGCCTGTTCATCGCAATCGCGATGGTCTCGTGAGTTAACCGGCTGATAGAACCAAAACTCATTGCTCCGGTAACGAACCTTTTGACAATTTCGTGTGCCGGCTCGACCTCCTGCAATGGAA
>CAZFUU010000098.1:0-5835 GCA_964522565.1 uncultured bacterium
GTTCTGGGCCAGGCGTTTGCAAAAGCGCTTTCAGACAAGTCCAGAATCCGGAGGGTCGGGACGGTTACCGTTCCGATGGATGAAGCGCTCGCGAGGGTCAGTATCGACATTTCCGGAAGGCCGCATTTTTCGGCGGTTCTCTCGAAAGGCGTAAAATTCTCGAGGCACAAGGAATATTCGTTTCACGACGCAAGCGAGTTTCTCAAGTCATTCGCACAGCACGCCGGCATGACTATCGCCGTCGAAATTATCCAGGGCTCAGACACGCACCACATCATTGAATCGCTTTTTAAAGCCCTGGCCAAGGCGCTCGATATGGCGACGCAAATTGACGCGCGCGTATCCGGCGTGCCTTCAACCAAGGGGACTCTTTAATTGAAAACTTCATCGGGTGTCATCGGTATTGTCGATTACGGCATGGGGAACCTGCGCAGTGTCAGTAAAGCGCTGGAACATCTGGGCGCTCGCGTTTATGTGGGGGCTGACCCGCGAAAACTCGCGGACGCGGCGAAACTGCTTGTCCCGGGCGTAGGGGCGTTCGGCAAGGCGATGGAAGAACTGAACAAGCGCAAGCTGATAGAACCCATCAAGCGGTTCGCGAAATCGGGGAAATACATTCTGGGCATCTGCCTGGGGCTGCAGATTTTCTTTGAAAAAAGCAATGAGAACAAAAACGCGAAGGGTTTCGGCTTCTGGAAAGGCGGCGTGGTCCAATTCCGTCCTTCACGCCAGAAAGGCATCAAAGTGCCGCACATGGGCTGGAATTCGGTGGATATCCGCGCAAAAACACCCTTGCTGCGTCATGTCAGGAACGGTAGTTTTTTTTATTTCGTTCATTCGTTTTACGCAAAACCAAGGGCAAAAAAATCAATCCTGGCCGAAAGCGAACACGGCGTGAAATTTCCGGCTGTTGTCGGGGCAGATAACATTTTTGCGGTGCAGTTTCATCCCGAAAAAAGCCAACAGGCCGGGCTCACGGTTTTAAAAAATTTTATCGAGCTTTAAATATGCAAATCATACCCGCGATTGACTTAAAAGGTGGCTACGTTGTGCGCCTGACGCAAGGGCTACCGGAACATGAGAAAATTTATTCGCGCGATCCGGAATCGGTTGTCCGGGCGTTTCAGGACGCGGGCGCGACGATGGTGCATGTTGTTGACCTGGACGGCGCCTTTTCGGGACGGCAGGAAAATCACGAGGCCTTCAGGCGAATCATTCGCGCTTGCTCCATTCCGGTTCAATTCGGCGGGGGATTGCGCACATTGGAAGCCGTGCGGATGTGCCTGGAAGCGGGCGTGTCGCGCGCGATTATCGGAACCAAAGCCATGGACATTGAATTCGTCAAACGGCTGGTGAATGAATTTCAGGACAAGATCGCCGTCGGCATCGACGTGCAAGGCGGCGTCATTCGGACTCACGGCTGGAAATCAAGCGATCCCGGGCACGAATTATTTCCTTTTTGCGAGAAGCTTGAACGCATCGGGCTTCAAACCGTCATCGTCACGGATATTCAAAAAGACGGGATGCTGGAAGGGCCGAATATCGAACTGCTGGAAGAATTTCTTCTTCGCACGCGGCTTCGGGTGATTTTGTCGGGCGGTGTTTCATGCCTGGGAGATCTCGAAAAACTGTCAGGCGTCAAATCGGAGCGCTTCACCGGTGTCATCGTCGGAAAAGCGCTTTATGAGAACCGATTCAGTTTACAAGAAGCGATTTGCAAATATCAAACGTCAAAAACAGGCGAGGCGAAAAAATGAAAATCGAAATCATTCGTGAAATGCTAACAGATCCCGGGTTTTCGTGGCCATTGGCGGGAATCGCGCTGATTCTGGCGAGCATGATCATCCGTTTTTTTCTCTTGCACGACATTTTGCGCGAGCTCAAGTATCACAACAAGGCCTGGCACAAAAGCACGCAGGATCACTACCAAAGGCACTGCCTGCCCGGATGGATTTTCTACATCCTGGCCATCGGCGGAATGATATTGATTTGGAGATTTGAGAGCTTTTTTGCCCGGTTTGCCGAGCCGGCATTCTGGGTTTTACTGTTTATCGCGTTTCTGATTCTTTCATATTTGCTCCATCTGCGGACTTATATGAAAGCGATTTTCAAATCGATGCCTGCGCCGTCTCCCCAGGACACGGAGATTCCCAGGATATGCTGACCCGGCGGATTATTCCTTGTTTGGACGTCAATAACGGCCGCGTCGTAAAAGGCGTGCGGTTTGTCAATCTGCGCGATGCGGGAGACCCTGTCGCCTGTGCGATGGCCTATGACCGCGCGGGGGCGGATGAGCTGGTTTTCCTGGATATCACCGCGTCTCATCAGGCGCGGCCGACGATGATCAATATCGTCCGCCAGGTCGCCGAGTCGGTTTATATCCCGTTCACCGTAGGAGGCGGAATACGCAATCTCGAGGACATCAGGGAACTATTAAAAGCCGGATGTGATAAAATATCCATCAATACCACCGCTGTCGAGCACCCCGGCCTCGTTTCCGCTGCCGCTGACCGGTTCGGGTCTCAATGCATTGTGGTCGCCATTGACGCGAAACAAAAGGCGAAAGGAAAATGGAGCGTATTCACTCACGGCGGCAGGAAAGAGACAAGCCTGGATGCCGTGAAATGGGCCAAAGAGGTGTATCGCCTCGGTGCCGGCGAAATTCTTTTAACGAGCATGGATCGAGACGGAACAAAAATCGGTTATGACCTGGAATTGACGAAAAAAATTTCCGAGGCCGTTCCGATTCCCGTCATTGCTTCGGGCGGGGCGGGATCGCTGGAGCATTTTTATGACGCTTTCGTGAAAGCCGGTGCCAGCGCGGTACTGGCCGCGTCGCTCTTTCATTTCGGGGAATATACGGTTGAAAAAGTAAAACGATACTTAAACAGGAAAAAAATTCCGGTCAGGATTTAAGGGGTTACGATGATTAAATTCAAATTCGACGACAAAGGATTAATGCCGGCGATCATTCAGGATCACAGGACGAAAGAGGTTTTAATGCTGGCATACGTCAATCAAAAGGCGATTTCCGTGATGTTGAAAATCAAGAAAACCTGTTTCTATTCCCGTTCGCGGAATAAATACTGGATCAAGGGCGAGGAATCCGGAAATATTCAGAAAATCAAAAAAATATCAACAGATTGCGACCGTGACACGCTCCTCATCGAGGTCGAACAAAAGGGAGGGGCCTGTCATCTCGGTTTCAGAAGCTGTTTCTCGTTTGTTCTGGACCGCAAGGCAAACTTAAAACCGGTAAGCGCCAAACGCCTGTTTGACCCCAAAAAGGTATACAAAAGATGAAATTGCAGCCGTCCTTTGAAGAATTTGTCAAATTATCAAAAAAGGGGAACCTGATTCCCGTTTCCTTTGAGTTCCCGGCGGATCTCGAAACGCCCGTTTCGGTGTTTTTAAAGCTGGGACGCGGCAAGCGAAACGCTTTCCTCCTGGAATCCGTCGAACTGGGCGAACGTCTCGGGCGTTATTCCTTTCTCGGCTTTGATCCGGACGCCGTCTTGAAACTGGACCGGGGACAATACTACCTTGAAAAAAACGGGCGCGTCCATCAACTCCGGACCCGCCACACGCTTCTGGAGCTTATTCAGGAAATCATGAAATCATACCGGCTGGTGAAGGACCCGGGCCTTCCCGGATTTGTCGGAGGATTTATCGGTTATATCGGTTATGAACTTGTCCAGCAGTTCGAGGACGTGCGGTTAAAAATAAAACCCGGCCTTCCGGTCCCCGATTCGGTCCTTTTTTTCGCCAGAAACCTTATCGTCTTTGACCACCTGAAACATCACGCCAAAGTGATTCATCTCGCGCATGTTAATGGGTCTCCTGCGCGCGTCTACAGGCGCGCGCAAGCCGCGCTGGCCGGAATAGAAAAAAAACTGCGCCGCCCGATTCGTGAAGGACAAGGGCTTCCGGCGCAAACCATGCTCGCCAAACAGGCGTCAAAATTAAAATCCAACATGACACGCGCGCATTTCGAAGAAATCGTCCGCCGCGCGAAAAAACATATCCGGGCGGGCGATATCGTTCAGGCGGTGTTGTCGCAACGTTTTGACGCCGGAAAAATCCGTGATGATTTCGAGCTGTATCGAAATCTCCGCTGTCTGAACCCTTCGCCCTATATGTTTTACCTGAAATATAACAGGATGAGCCTGGTCGGGTCTTCGCCCGAACTGCTTTCAAAAAAGACCGGAAACGTCATCGAAGTCAAGCCCATTGCCGGAACGCGCCCCAGAGGGGAAAATCAAAAAGAGGATTTAACCTACGAATCCGCACTCAAAGCTTCTATCAAGGAAATGGCCGAGCATTTGATGCTCGTTGACCTGGGACGAAATGACCTCGGCCGTGTGGCAGAAGAACAAAGCGTTCAGGTTGAGAATTTCGCGCATGTCGAACGTTTCTCCCATGTGATGCACCTGGTCAGCGACATCAAAGCCAAACTCAAAAAAGGGAAAACCTGTTTTGATGTCCTCAGCTCAACTTTCCCCGCGGGCACGGTGTCGGGAGCGCCTAAAATCCGCGCGATCCAGATCATTGACGATCTGGAGCCCACGAAACGGGGTCCCTACGCGGGGTCACTCGGGTATTTCAGCTTAAACGGCGACATGGATATGTGCATTACCATTCGCACCATCGTGGTGTGTAACGGCCGGGCGTATATTCAAGCCGGCGCGGGCATCGTGAATGATTCGGTGCCGGCAAAGGAATACGAAGAAACCGTCAATAAAGCAAAAGCATTGCTTCAAACGGTGGAAAAAAGCAGAGTCGGTATTTAAAATGATCCTGTTAATCGACAACTACGACTCATTCACTTACAACCTGGTTCAATACTTCTTCGAACTGGGCGCGCGCGTCACGGTCTATCGTAACGATAAAATTGACCTTCAACAAATCAGGCGATTGAAACCTGACGCCATTGTCATCTCGCCGGGGCCCGGAACTCCTTTGGAAGCCGGCATTTCGAACGCGGCGATCCGTGAATTTCACGGAAAAATCCCTATTCTCGGCGTTTGCCTGGGGCATCAATGTATCGGCCATGTTTTTGGAGGGAAAGTAGTCCGCGCAAAAAAAATCATGCATGGAAAAACATCTCCCATTTATCATGACAAACAACTGCTGTTCCGGGGTATCTCGTCGCCATTTACGGCGACCCGTTATCATTCGCTTCTTGTCGAATCAAAGTCACTTCCGGCAAGCATGGAAGTCACCGCCTGGACAAAAGAAGGCGAAATCATGGGGCTGAAGCACAAAAACAGCACGACGTTTGGCGTTCAATTTCATCCGGAGTCCATCCTGACGGGAAAAGGCAAGGATATTTTATTGAACTTTCTGGACCTGGCACGGATTAGGCATTCAAACAAAGGAACAAGGCAGCATGGCAAATAAGGCGGCCGTAATCAGAAACAATAGCTTGATTGACTTGCTTCTAACCGGCCGTCACTTGACGACCAGTCAGGCCGGAAAAGCTTTTCTGTCGCTGTTTAATCAAGACCCTGCTGATCCTTCCCCTGAAAGCCAGGCATTGCTGGTTTTATTGCAAAAAAAAGGAGAGCATGCAAACGAGATCCTTTCCTTGATCCGCGTCATTCGAAAGAAAGAAAGCGTGGTGCGGATGGGGAATCCATCATTGCTTGTCGACGGATGCGGGACAGGCGGTGACAGATCCCGGACGTTTAACATTTCGACAGTTTCGTGCCTGATTGCCGCCGCGGCGTTATGCTGGGCGCCGCAAGGCTGCTCGAACACCGCGGACGAAGAAGAAACCGAAGAGGAAGCATCCTTGTTCCTCGAAGGCTGTCCCCAGGCCGGACTGGCGACCGC
>CAZFUU010000099.1:0-5789 GCA_964522565.1 uncultured bacterium
CGTGTCCACTTTCAATCGAATTCCAAGCAGATATTTTACGAGAAGCTGGTACATCCAGGACGCAGATCCCGTATACCAGGTCCATCCTCCGCGCCCGGCGTGTGCTTGAGAAGCATAAACGTCCCCGGCCATCACAAAGGGTTCGACTTTGTAAACCGCGCATTTATCCGCGGTGTCGGAATGATGCACCGGATTGATCATATTCATTAGGTCCCAAGCCCGTTTTTTGTCCTTCAAGACCGCAAATGCGATTACGGCCCATACCGCGGCATGCGTGTATTGGCCTCCATTTTCCCTAACTCCGGGGACATAACCTTTAATATAGCCCGGATTAGGAACGGCATGATTAAAAGGCGGATCAAATAATTTTATCACCTCATGTTTGCGATCTACCAACTGCCGGTCAACCTCATTCATTGCGATTTTCGCTCTTTCAGGTTTCGCCGCACCCGACAAAGCGGCCCACGACTGGGGAATCGAATCAATCCGGCATTCACTGTTTTCAGAAGACCCCAAAACCTCTCTGCTGTCGAAATAAGCCCTGTGGTACCATTTTCCGTCCCACGCGTATTTTTCGATATTTTGGATAAGTTTGCCGGCTTCCTCAGTGCAAAGCTCCGAAAAGGATTGATCCCCGTGACGGCTTGCCAAAACCGACATGGACTTGAGAGTGTCGTAAAGAAAAAACGCAAGCCAAACGCTTTCGCCTTTTCCTTCGCTGCCGACCAGATTCATTCCGTCATTCCAGTCGCCGCTTCCCATTAAAGGAAGCCCGTGGATCCCAAATTTCAAACTTCTTTTGACGCTTAAAACGCAATGTTCATAAAGGGTCCCCTTACGGTCCGAAATTCTCGGCATGTCGTAATACGATTCTTGATCTGAATTCAGGAGCGGGCCTTCCAGAAACCCAATCAATTCATCGAGAACGCCCGTATCGCCGATGTCTTCAACATACCTGCAAGTCACAAACGGAAGCCACAAATAATCGTCCGAACAACGGGTCCGGCTTCCCCTGCCGGAAGGCGGATGCCACCAATGCTGGACATCTCCTTCGACAAACTGGTGAGCGGCAAAAACGAGCAGGTGTTCGCGAACAATTTCCGGATTTGAATGAATAAGCGCCAGCACGTCCTGGAGCTGGTCCCGGAACCCAAACGCACCTCCGGATTGATAATAGCCGCTCCGGCCCCAAAGCCGGCAGCTCATGACTTGATACTGCAGCCATCCATTCACAAGAAAGTTGATTGACTCCTCAGGCGTTTCAACATACACAACGCCAAGCGCACGTTTCCAGTAATCCCAAATCATTCGAAGCTCTTCACGCGCCGCTTCGAGCCCGCCGAAACGCCTAAGAATGTCGCGCGCCTCATCCTCATTTTTGCCTGAGCCAAAAGTGAACACAACTTCTTTTTCCTGGCCGTCTTCAATCTCAAATTTAACTTGCGCGGCCACACAGGGATCTATTCCGGCGCCGACTTTCCCTGAAAGCTTTTCGCGCCGCATGATCGCAGGCGATGCCATGGTTCCATTCCGGCCGATAAACTCGACCCTGTCCCCGCTCACGAAACGCGCCGGTTCGCTCACATCCAAAAAAACGACCCGGTCCAAAAACTCCTTGTTGTAAGGATTGCGCGCGAAAAGAGCTCCGCTTTTGGGGTCGCTTTCCGTCACAATGTGCATGTGATACTTTTCCCGAAAAGTCCCCATGACAAGTTCGCAATAAGCGGTTGCGGAAAGCCGGCGCTGCCGTCCGGAAATGTTTTTTATTTTCAGAATTGAAAATTTGACACTCTGGTTCAAAGAAACAAAAATCGTCAATTCCGATATGATTCCGTTCTCGGCGTGTTCAAAAACACTATATCCGAATCCATGCCGCGATGTGTAATGGGTTTTCCCGGGCGCAGGAAGCGGCGTTGGCGACCAGAATTTTCCGCTTTCCTCATCTCGAATATAAAATGCTTCTCCGGAAACATCCGAAACCGGATCGCTCATCCAGGGTGTTAAACGGAATTCATGAGCGTTTTCGCTCCACGTATAGGCGCTTCCGGCTTCGGAAATTACCGTCCCAAAATTCCGGTTTGCCAGCACATTGACCCACGGCGCCGGAGTCGGCCGTGCGCGGGAAGTGATAATCACATATTCCCGGCCATCCCTCGTAAAACCCCCTGTCCCGTTAAAATAAACGAGATCGGCGCGATCTACGAAGGCGCTGGCTTGTTCCTCCGAATCTTTTTTTCGGGTGGGCACCAATGGTGGAAAGTTCACCTTGGGCTGGGTCATGCCCTCAAGCTGTTCTGCCAATGTTCCGCCACGATCAGAAATAACGACTCGTGCCACGGTTTGCATCAGGATCCGGTCCTCATTCGACATTTGGTCAGGGCGTCTTAAAAAAATACCGCCTTTCTGCCCGGTTTTTTTCTCGGAAACCGCGGCAATGAGCCCGCTGATTCTTTCGCCAAGGGTATCGCGATAAATTGAACTGTCTTCATTCCATATGACGAGATCAACCACGAGGCCTTTCATTCGCCAATAGGCGTGGGCTTCCATCATCTGCGCGACAAGATCAATATTGTCCTGGTTCTCAATCCGGACCAGAACGATTGGGACGTCTCCCGAAATACCGTATCCCCAAAGGTCCGGCTGACCTCTTTTATTGCTCTGCAAAATACTCGCGCTCGCGCGCCAAGAAAAATTGGTATATAAAATGGCGCTTGCCAGGCGGCCATAAAGCTGGGCGGATGCCTCGGTGGCATTGATCTGCTGTAACGCGACTTGGCCATGCGTCCAGGCCAAATTAAAAACACGGTCTGCCAGATTCCGGTCTCTGTATTTCTCCATCAGCGCGTGCGCAACATCCCGGTTCTCGCACATGCCGGTTACATAATCAATCACGGCCGATTCGTCAGGAGACAGTTCAATGCGGCTCCGAATCGAAACCACCGGGTCAAGGACCGAACCTTCGCTGTTCGAAAGATCTCCGAACTCTTCCATCGCCACAGGATTGGCCACTGTGCGGCCCCGGCCGATGAATTTTCCGCGGTCCGTTTCATACGATGCTCCGACGACTGCGTTTCCATGGACCGCCATCAAGTGAAGCATCCAGGGAAACATTTCTTTGTCAGAACGCCCCCGTCGCCGGCAAAAAATCGCCTGATGCGACTTGATAATTTCTGTCTGGATAAACAGGTTGCTGAATGTCCGGTGCGCCTGATCGCTCGCAGGATCATTGAGCACGACTTCGGCATAACTGGTCACTTCAATGATGCGTTTATCGCGGGACCGGTTCGTGATCGTCACCCTGCGCAGTTCGATATCATCTTCCGGAGAAACGGCAATTTCGGTATGCGTATCAATTTGAAAGTCCCGCCGCTTGAATTCCACCCACGCCTGGGAAAACAATGCCTCATAGTTCTTTGGTTTTTTTTGTGTTGGCTGATACGCAGAAGACCAGAACTGGCCCAATTCAACATCCCTCAGGTAAATAAATGTCCCGTGATTGTCCAGCGCCGCATCTTCGGCCCAGCGTGTTACCGCAAGATTTTGCCAATGGCTGTAGCCTCCTCCGGCGTTGGTGACCATAACATGATACCGGCCGTTGGATAGCGGATGAATTTCAGGCGCCGGTGTTTGAGGCGTCGTAAATACCCTCAAAAGCGTTTCTCTGTCTCCCGATTTTCGAAGCATTCCCGTCACTTCAAAATCATAAAGAATCGGATCCGTTGTGGGAATTCGCTCCTGAAGAAGAAGTTCCGTGGATTTAAACATTGGTTCTGCGAGAAAACGTCTTTGCATGGGGCGGTCTAACAACACATAGGAAAGGGCCAGCAAACTCATCCCTTGATGATGGGCCATGTATGACTTGACCACAGCGCTCGTTTCATCCGGAGCAAGGCGAGAGGGCGTATAATCGATCGCTTCATAAAAACCATAGGCCGCACTGCATCCTTCCGCCGATAGCCGTTCGAGATTTTCGCAAGCCATTTTTGGTTCAACCATCAAAGCCAGCATCGACGCGTAAGGAGCTACGACCAAATCCTCTGCCAGTCCGCGCTTAAAACCCATGTCCGGGACCCCAAAAGAATGATACTGGTAAATCATGTTCGCGTCGATTTTATTATAGCCCGATTCGGAAATACCCCATGGAATTTTGTTTTTGGCTCCATATCGCATCTGACCTTTGACCGCTGCTTTGTAGCTTTGATCCAGCAGGCTTCCTTCGTAAGTGGGCATCACCAAAAGCGGCATGAGATACTCAAACATAGACCCGCCCCAAGAAATCAAAACCGGATTCCCCGCTGGTTTGGAAATCATCCGGCCGAGTTTAAACCAATGGCTCTGCGGCATTTTCCCCTGGGCAATCGTGACAAAACTGCAAAGCCGGGCTTCGGACGCCAGAAGGTCATAACAACCCCTGTCCATTTTGCGCTCACTCACATTGTACCCAATAGAAAGAAGGCGTGAGGTTTTGTCATAGAGAAATTCATATTCGATGTCAGAGACCTCGTTGCATCGCAAAATTATGTAGTCAATCGCCTTGATTCTTTCGGTTGATCGGGTCCCGGCTTCCCGAATCGCGTCCCGAAGTTTCATGAACCAGGCATGGGCCTTTTTTGACGCATCATCTTTGAGAAGCATGTCCCCCAGAATCTGCTCAATCAGGGGAACCAGCTTGTGTTCGAGTCTCGCGACTTCCCCAAGCGCGGGGATTTCGTCCAAATGCCGCAAGGATTCCTGAAGGAGAGCGAGCCGCTTTTGCTGCAGCTCACTCGCATCGTCCCACATCCCCGGCATTTCGGGCGCGAGCAGAATCCAGGGGGCGATAAAAGACATGTCCTCCAAAAAATCGTAACACTGCCGTTCGAACGCGCGGGCCCATTTTTTGACTTTTTCATAATGTTTTTGATCCAGCCCCGAAAAAATTTTCGAAATGTCCGTCAACAGCAGGCGCAAGAGCGTATGCATTTCCGAAAGATAGACCGGCGCCGTTTTGGCTTTTTTCTGGAATTGTTCGATTCTTTCGGACATGCGGCGAAACAGCCCTGCCACTGCCGTTTTTTGGTTTTTTTCAAGTTCCGCAACGCTTTGATGAAGGATATTCAGCGTATCCGCAAGGCCGTCGAATATTTTCGGAGACACGATCTTTTGCGTGTTCATTTCCAACAGTCCGGAACGCAGAACCATCAAATGGCCCGTTAAATTTCCGCTGTCCACAGATGAGACATAATGGGGCGTTAACGGTTTGAGCGTTTCCGTGTCGTACCAGTTGTAAAAGTGGCCCCTGAATTTTTCCATCAGGTTGAGCGTATTAAAGGTTTTTTCTGTTCGATTGAACATCATTCCCATCGAAATATACCCGAAATCATAGGCGGTCAGATTTGCCAAAAGCGAAAGGCCGATATTCGTCGGAGACGTCCGATGCGCTACAGCCGCAACCGGAGCATCCTGTACGTTATCCGGCGGCAGCCAATGATCTTTCTCCGTTACAAAGCCCTCAAAAAACGCCCAGGTCTTGCGGGCTGCGGTTCTGAGAAAATGGATTTGTTTTTCAGAAAGCACGATCTTGCGCGGCCGCGACGGCTTGCTGATCGCATAAGCAGCCGCAGGAGAAAAAAACCACAATACCAAAAGAGCGAAACCAAATCCGTCGACGCGAGAAAATAAAACGGTGAAGAAAATCAATAACAAGGCCGAAATAACCGGCACTAAAGACATGTTCTTATAACAGCCCCATAAATGATTCTGCGAAGACGCTTCCGCTTCGAGGGAAGTTCGCCATTCCAATAAACGTC